>PGZR01000181.1 GCA_002841405.1 Firmicutes bacterium HGW-Firmicutes-4
AACCCTCATGTTAATGTATGGATTATAAATAAGTAGGAGGGTCTGATAAATGATCGAATTCGAGAAACCAGTCATCGAAATTGTTGATAAAAAAGACGACGATACCTACGGGCGGTTTGTCATTGAACCTTTAGAACGGGGATATGGAACCACCCTTGGTAACAGTCTGAGAAGAATAATGCTGTCTTCCCTACCGGGCGTGGCAGTTACATCAGTAAAAATTGAAGGCGTCTTGCACGAATTCTCAACCATTCCAGGGGTAAAAGAGGACGTTATTGAAATCCTCCTGAATCTCAAAGGTCTGGCGGCGGAAATCTACACCGATGAACCTAAAGTTATTTACATTGAAGCATCAGAAGAAGGTGAAATCACAGCTGGTGATATCGTCGCAGACTCTGACGTCGACATTCTTAATCCGGAAATGCATATTGCTACCTTGTCAAAGGGTTCAACCTTAAACATGGAAATGCGTATCGAAAAGGGTCGGGGCTATGTGGCGGCAGATAAGAATAAGTATCCGGGTATGCCAATTGGAACTATTCCAATGGATTCGATCTTTTCTCCGATTGTTAAAGTGAATTTTCTAGTGGAAAACACACGAGTTGGTCAAATCACCGACTTTGATAAATTGACCATTGATATCTGGACAGACGGAACCACAACCCCGGAAGAAGCGCTCTCTCTGGCTGCTAAGGTTTTAAGTGAACATCTCAACCTGTTCATTAATTTAACCGAGCATGCGACCACGGTGGAAATCATGGTGGAAAAAGAAGAAAGTGAAAAAGAACGCATTCGCGAAATGTCGATTGAAGAATTGGAACTTTCAGTAAGATCCAGTAACTGCTTACGACGGGCGAATATCGATACAGTTGAAAAATTAACACAACGAAGCGAAGAGGACATGATTAAAGTTCGTAACCTCGGTCGCAAATCTCTTAATGAAATCAAGCACAAACTAGCAGAGATTGGATTGTCCTTGAGTCAAGAAGAAGAAAAGGCAAAGGAGTAACACTATGGCGGGATATCGAAAACTAGGCCGTCCCTCTGATCAAAGAAGAGCATTATTGCGTAATCTTACCACTGCCCTTTTAGAACACGGTAAAATTGAAACAACCGTAACCAGAGCGAAGGAAGTTAAAAGAATAGCAGATAAAATGGTCACTTTAGGTAAAAGAGGCGACTTACATGCCAGAAGACAGGCAATTTCTTATATCACTCAAGAAGCAGTGGTAAAACAATTGTTTGACGAAATAGCACCTAAATATACTGAACGAAACGGTGGATACACACGAATTTATCGTGTGGGCCCACGTCGTGGCGACGGCGCAGAAATGGCTATAATTGAATTAGTATAATTTAAGATGCATACAGGGGATTAAGATGTTATTTACGCTTAATCCCTTTCTTGCATTATAAAGTTAATTCATTTCAGATATCCTCATAATAACGAAAACGAGTCAGTCGTCGCGCTGGACGGAGTCAGTTTGCATATTGAAAAAGGTGAATTTGTCGGAATTATCGGACATAATGGTTCGGGGAAATCTACCCTTTCCAAATTACTGAATGCGATTATATTTCCCACTCAGGGCGATGTGATGGTTAGTGGTCTTAATACCAAGGATCATGAAAACTTATGGACGATCCGTCAGACCGCTGGCATGGTTTTTCAGAATCCGGATAATCAGCTGGTTGCGACAATCGTTGAAGAAGACGTGGCTTTCGGGCCGGAAAACCTCGGTGTACCACCGCAGGAAATTCGAGAACGGGTTGATCGAGCCTTGGCAGTTGTTGAAATGCAGGCCTACGCTCATCAAAAACCGCATCAATTATCCGGGGGACAAAAACAGCGGATTGCCATCGCCGGGATTCTGGCAATGGAACCAGAATGTATCATCTTTGATGAACCCACAGCGATGCTGGACCCATCCGGACGACGGGAAGTCATGGAAACGATCAGACGGCTTAACCGCGATAAAGATATGACTGTTATTCATATCACCCACTTTATGGAAGAAATTGTGGCTGCCGATCGGATTATTGTTTTAGACAAAGGCAAGGTTGTCATGGAAGGGGAACCCCGGATGATCTTCAGACAGGTAAAACGTCTCAAAGAGATTGGTCTGGATGTGCCCCAAATGACAGAGCTGGCTTACGAGTTGCGCAGTGAAGGTCTTAAAATTGATGATGATGTTTTAAGCATTGAGGAAATGGTGAATGCCTTATGTCAGTAGAAATAAAAAATCTTTCCCATACCTATTCCGAAGGATCCCCCTTTGAATTTAAAGCCCTCAAGGATGTCAACATCACCATTGAAGACGGCAGCTTTATTGGTATCATCGGCCATACCGGTTCGGGTAAGTCGACTCTGATTCAGCATCTGAACGGTTTATTAACCCCCACTTCCGGCTCGGTTCTGGTGGATGGAAAAGATATCTTCGATGCAAAAAAGGCCGAACTGATCGCTCTCAGACACCATATCGGTCTGGTTTTTCAGTATCCAGAACATCAGCTATTTGAAGAAACCGTCCAAAAGGACGTCGCTTTTGGCCCCAAAAACCAGGGCCTTAGTGAGGAAGAAATTGATCAACGGGTCAAACAATCAATAAAAATGGTTGGTCTGGATTTTGATGCGATCAAGGATAAGTCGCCCTTTGAATTATCAGGTGGACAAATGCGGCGGGTTGCCATTGCCGGTGTTTTAGCGATGGAACCTTCGGTGCTGATTTTGGATGAACCAACCGCTGGCCTGGATCCCCGGGGGCGGGAAGAAATACTGGCTCAAATCAAATCACTGCACAGTCAGAAAAAAATAACCGTTATTTTAGTCTCCCATAGTATGGAAGATATTGGGAAAATGGTTGAAAAAATTCTGGTGATGAATGAAGGAGAAGTCGTATTTTTTGATACCCCTAATCGCGTGTTTACTGAAATTTCCACGCTGGAGAGTATCGGATTGGCGGTCCCGGAAGTAACCTATCTGATGCGGCGGCTGAAAGAAAAATATCCGGAAATCAGAGAAGACATTTTTACGGTGGAAGCAGCCAAAAAAGAAATTCTCAAAGTCATAAGAGGATAATGAAATGTTAAAAGATGTTACGATTGGCCAGTATTATCCAACTGGGTCGGTGATACACAAACTCGACCCGCGAACGAAGATACTGTTTACCACAGCATTTGTTGTGATGTTGTTTTTTTTGAATAATCTATGGGGTTATCTCGCCACATTTCTGATATTGGCAACCATCACCCTGCTATCTAGAATCCCGGTGGGGTATATTATCCGCGGAATTAAAGGGTTAGTACTGATTATCATGCTAACTGTGGTTCTCAATCTGTTTATGACCCCTGGAACGGCAGTAGCGACCCTGGGACCGCTGACGGTAACCCTGGAAGGTTTGAAGGTGGCAACCTATATGGCGCTTCGCTTAATCTTTCTGGTGGTCGGTACTTCCATCATGACACTGACCACCTCACCCATTGATTTAACTGACGGGATGGAGTGGTGCATGCGCTTTATTCCCTTTATCCGGCGATATGCCCATGAATTGGCGATGATGATGTCGATTGCACTGCGTTTTATTCCGACTTTGATGGAAGAAACCGAGCGAATTATGAAGGCCCAAAAAGCCCGAGGGGCAAATTTTGAAACCGGGAACATCATTTCCCGGGCCAAGAACCTGACTCCGATTCTGATTCCCCTGTTTATTTCGGCTTTTCGCCGGGCAGACGAATTAGCCACCGCCATGGAAGCCCGCTGCTACCGGGGTGGTGAAAATAGAACCCGGATGAAACAATTAATCTTTGAATTCCGTGATAGTGCCAGCCTGGTGTTGATGGTTATGATGATTGTCGGTCTTTATCTGACGACGATGATTCAAATTCCACTCGTGTTTCCGATATAAAGGACCAGCGCCAGGATGAAAAATATACAGCTCATCATCAGTTACCGGGGCACTAATTATTGCGGTTGGCAGGTTCAGCCAAATGGTGTGACCATACAGGAAGTCATCATCAAGGCAATCAAGGAACTCACCGGTGAATCAGTCAGCCTCACCGGATCTGGCCGGACCGATGCCGGAGTCCATGCCGTGGGACAGAGTGCCAATTTCTTCACGGCTGCGACCATCCCGCCGGAGATATGGTACCGGGCGCTGAATACTCGACTCCCAGCGGATATACGGGTGACCAGCAGCAGGGAATGTCACCCGGACTTTCACAGTCGCTATGATGCTAAAGGCAAAAGCTATGGCTATAAAATTTTAGAAAGCCCAGTGGCTAGTCCGTTTCTGGCAGATTTGGCCTTTCACGTCACCCGGACGTTGGACTGGGCAGCCATGGAAGAAGCGGCCGCCAGTTTTTTGGGTGAGCATGATTTTACTACGTTTATGGCCAGTGGTAGCTCGATCAAAACGACGGTGCGCACCATTACCGAAATTTCATTTTGCAACAATGGCGACCTCTGGGAAATGACCTTCACTGGAAACGGATTTCTCTACAATATGGTCAGGATTATGGCTGGCACCCTCTACGAAGTCGGCTATGGTCGCATAAAACCGGAGGATATCAACAAAATCATCGCAGACAAAGATCGCAGCAAGGCCGGAATTACCGCTCCGGCCCATGGACTTTACTTAAAGGAAGTTTATTATTAAAAAAACATAAATATTATT
>PGZR01000033.1 GCA_002841405.1 Firmicutes bacterium HGW-Firmicutes-4
CTGTTTATACAGGCGTTGATCAAAGGATATGGACGAGTTAAAATCATCAGTTAAAAGGTCGGTTTTTTTAGAAAACCGACCTCCCCACATTTTTTTCATGTTATTTTATTCCCCTTTTTCTTCTCGGCTGAGTCGCATTAAAGCGCGAACCTTAAGCGGTAAGCCAAATAAATGGATAAATCCTTCAGCGTCTTTATGATCATATAGATCGCCAGTGGTAAAGCTGGCAATTTCAGCATTGTAAAGTGAATAAGGTGAAGCAACACCAATGAGAATAATATTACCCTTATATAATTTCAGTCGAACATTGCCGGTAACTGTTTTTTGGGTTTCATCCACAAAAGCGGTTAGAGCTTCACGAAGAGGTGTGTACCATTCGCCATTATAGGCTAACTCGGCAAACTTAACGGCAGCCTGTTGTTTAAAGCCAAAGGTTTGACGATCTAGACACATGTGTTCCAATTCTTCGTGGGCGTTATAAAGGATTGAACCGCCGGGGGTTTCATAAATCCCCCGGGATTTCATCCCAACTACCCGGTTTTCAATTAAATCCACTACTCCGATGCTGTGACGACCGCCGATGATGTTAAGTTGTTCAAGCAGTTCTCGGCCAGTCATTTCAACACCGTTTAATCGAACCGGAACACCTTCTTCAAAGTCAAGACTGACAATTTCCGCTTCGTCAGGTGCTTCTTCCAATGGGGTTGTCATCTGCAGTAATTTTTTATACTGTGGTTCTAAAGATGGATCTTCCAACTCCAGACCTTCATGACTCATATGTAAGATGTTTTTATCACGGCTGTAACTGTTGCTGATTGACATCGGTACCTTGATATCATGCATGACACAATAGTCCATGGCATCTTCACGGGATTTAATATCCCAAATTCGCCAGGGGGCGATGATTTTTAATTGTGGTGCCAAAGCGCCAATGGTCAATTCAAAACGGACCTGGTCATTGCCTTTACCAGTAGCACCATGACAGATGGCTTCGGCGCCTTCCAGTTCTGCATATTTTACCAGCACCTTGGCAATTAAGGGACGAGCCAGGGAAGTGCCCAATAAATATTTTTTTTCATATATAGCATCAGCTTTAAGGGCCGGCCAGACAAAGTCTTCGACAAACTCATCGGTAACATCTTCGATATATAACTTGCTGGCTCCGGAAGCAAGGGCTCGTTCTTCGAGGCCGTCCAGTTCAGTACCCTGTCCGACATCCACACATACGGCAATAACTTCGTAGTCATAGGTGTTTTTAAGCCATGGGATAATGGTTGTGGTATCCAATCCACCGGAATAGGCAAGAATTACTTTTTTCTTCAATTTTATATCCTCCTGATAATAATCGCTTTTGTATAATAAACTTAATTACATGAATGATTATACAATCATTTTATGAGAAATGCAAGTATAAAAAGAAAGAACTTATAAAAAATTAATATTTATGCACAAAAAACGCTTGAATATGCATAATGGGTAGAGTATAATACAGGAATAAGATATTAATAAATTTCATAAAAGACAGACAGACCTCATTTATTTTGGTAAAATAAATGTTTAAAGTAATTGTGTTGATAGATTATTAATAGGAATAAAAAGAATATTAAGATTGTAGATAAACCCCGTACCGATTTCTTATGGAAATAGAATGTGCGCCTCGATTTGCCTAAACTCTTACTATTCTTAAACAAAGGCATTTAAGAAAGGAAAGGTAAATTAAAATGATTAAAGCATCTGTAATCGGAGGAACTGGTTATGCCGGACAGGAACTGATCCGAATTTTAATGCGGCATCCAGAAGTGGAAGTAGTGACAATCGGGACCAGAAGCTTTTCCGGGCAGAAATTTAGTGATGTCTACGGAAATTTTGAAGGCATTACTGATCTTGTTTGCGAAGCAACGGACATCAAGGTGCTGGCAGAAAAGTCGGATGTGGTTTTTCTGGCCTTGCCTCATGGCATTGCATCCAAAACCGTTACGGCGGATGTACTCGAGAAAACTAAGGTCATTGACCTGGGGGCGGATTTTCGCCTTAAAGATATTGAAATCTATGAAGACTGGTATAAAACCGAGCATTTCAATCATTCATTACTTAATGAAGCGGTTTATGGATTATGTGAATTGCATCGCGATGAGATAAAAAAAGCCCGGCTCATTTCGAATCCCGGCTGTTATACCACCTGCAGCATTTTAAGCCTGGCACCGCTTTTAAAAAAAAATCTCATTGATACCAGTAGTATTATCGTCGATGCCAAATCCGGGGTAACCGGAGCCGGCCGGGGAACGATAACCGAGCTGATGTATTCCGAGTGCAATGAAACCATCAAGGCATACAAAATCGGGACCCATCGCCATACCCCGGAAATTGAGCAGGAATTGAGGTTGTTAAATGGACAGGACTTCAATATCCTGTTCACCCCCCATCTGGTACCGATGAACCGGGGAATCTTGGCCTTATCCTACGCCAAGCTAACCGCCGACCTGAGCATGGAAGAGGTCAAGGCGATTTATCGGGAATTCTATCAAGATGAATATTTTGTCAGAATTCTGGACAACCGGATGCCGGAAACCCGCTGGGTGAAGGGCACCAATTATTGCGACATCGGCCTGACCATTGATTCCCGAACCAACCACATCATTGTGGTTGGAGCCATTGATAACCTGATTAAAGGCGCTGCCGGACAGGCTGTTCAGAATATGAATATCTGTTTTGGTCTGGCCGAAAAAACCGGCATTGACTTTATTGCCGATTTCCCCATCTAAATAGTAAGTGACAGATTTTTAAAGAGCTGTGTGATTTGGATAAACACAGAATTAGTACCGACAATTGTTACATCATGTTGTCTGCATCGGAGCGAACAGATTGATCAACCTGCGTGGAGGCAACGAGTCAATCACAAGCTGGCTTGTAGTTGGCGACTGCCCGCGACTAATAAGAAATTTAATTTCTTATTAGTGTCCGATTCCGCAGCAGACAACAGATTAACAATTGGTCGGTACGTAGTTTGGTGATAACCTGACGGATCATAAAAGATCCATTTAAATATGAGGAGTAAAGACATGAAAGTAATAAAGACAGGCGGAGTAACAACCCCTATCGGTTTTAAAACCGGGGGGATCAGCTGCGGCATCAAAAATAGCGAAAAAAATGATCTGGCGATGATTGTTTCGGAAGTACCAGGCGCAACCAGTATTATGACAACAACAAATGTTGTCAAAGCAGCCCCGATTCTCTGGTGTAATAAAGTCATCAAGAATCCTTATAAACAGGCGGTGGTGGTCAACAGTGGCAACGCCAATGCCTGTACCGGACCAAAAGGAGAGGAAGCGGTGTCAGCCACAGCCAGCAAAGCGGCAGCGGTTTTGGGTTTGCAGCGCGAGGATGTACTGATCGCCTCGACCGGGGTGATCGGGGTGATCTTACCGGTGGAAAAAATCCTATCAGGCATTGAGGCCCTGGGGCCTCAACTGGGAAATAGCCAGGAAGACAGCAATATTGCCGCCAATGCGATTCTGACCACTGATACGACTCAAAAGACCATCGCCGTCGAAGTGGAAATCGGTGGGAAATCAGTGAAGATCGGAGGCATGGCCAAGGGCTCGGGGATGATTCATCCCAATATGGCCACGATGCTGTCCTTTGTGACGACTGACGCAAAGATTGAACCGGCTCTGCTTGATAAACTTCTGAAAGAAACCACGGTCGATACCTACAACATGATCTCGGTCGATGGCGACACCAGTACCAATGATATGGTCACGGTGATCGCCAACGGGATGGCCGGTAATCAGCCCTTGCAGGAAAATACCCCAGATTATGAAATTTTTAAAGAAGCCTTTATTTATGTTCATAAAACCCTGGCCAAAAAAATCATTCGCGACGGCGAAGGTGCTTCCAAGTTTGTGGAAGTGGAAGTCCGTGGTACCAAAACAAAGGATGATGCCCGCAAGCTGGCAAAATCGGTGATCACTTCCAGTCTGGTCAAAACAGCATTGTTTGGCGAAGATGCCAACTGGGGACGAGTACTCTGCGCCTTGGGTTATTCCGGGGCCGACTTTGATCCATTAAAAGTTTCTCTGGTTTTTTCCAGTCAGGCTGGGATGATCACCCTTTTAAATGACGGTGCCCCAATCGCTTTTGATGAAGACGAAGCTAAAAGAGTTTTATCCGAAACAGATATTCATATTGCGGTTGAAATAGAAGAAGGTGACGAAAAGGCCGTGGCCTGGGGTTGTGATCTGTCCTACGACTATGTTAAGATCAATGGCGATTACCGAAGTTAAAAAAGTAGAAAAGAGTAATAAATGGAAAAATATATTGAAAAGGCCAAGATTCTAATTGAAGCCTTGCCCTATATCCAACAGTTTAAAAAGAAAACCATGGTCATTAAATATGGCGGTAGTTTTATGTATGATGAGGCCAGAAAACAGTCGGTCATGGATGATATTTCGCTGATGCGGCTGGTTGGCATCCGGGTGATCATTGTTCATGGCGGCGGCAAAGATATTTCCGGGATGCTAAGTGATCTCGAGATCCAAACCGAATTTGTGGAGGGTTTGCGGATCACCAATGAGAAGGTAGTCGAAATTGCCGAGATGGTTTTGTCAGGAAAAATCAACAAGGAAATTGTGCAACTGCTCCAGAACCGCGAAATGAACGCTGTCGGGCTTTCTGGCAAGGATGGCGGGATGATCAAGGTTAAGAAGAAGTTCATCAATAATCTCGACATCGGTTTTGTCGGGGACATTATTCATATCGATAATCGTCTCTTGAATACCCTGTTAAAAGACGACTATCTGCCGGTTATTGCGCCGATTGGTACTGATAAAACTGGCCAGAGCTATAATATTAATGCCGATCATGTGGCCTATGCCATCGCCAAATCAATGAAGGCCGAAAAACTAATCTATCTGACCGATACCGATGGGGTCTATATGGATCCAGATAACCCGGATTCGATTATCCGGCGGCTCTTTGCTGAAAATGTGCCCAAGCTGATTGAAGAGGGGATTATCTCCGGCGGAATGATTCCCAAGGTCGAAAACAGCGTCGACGCCTTGAACCAGGGGGTCAATTCGGTACATATTTTAGACGGTAAGGTGGAACACTGCATGTTATTGGAACTGTTTACTGCGGCTGGGGTGGGAACGATGATTCGACGTTCGATTATTTAGGAGGACAAGATGGATTTAATAACACGAGGAAATAAGGTGATCATGGAAACCTATAAGCGTTTTCCATTAGTCTTTGATAAGGGCCAGGGCTGTGTCCTGACTGATAATAATGGCAATGAATATCTGGATTTTGTGGCCGGGATTGCCGTCGACGCCCTGGGTCATTCCCATCCGGGTCTGCTGGCGGCAATGCAGGGGCAGATGGAAAAACTGGTCCATGTTTCCAACCTTTACTGGTCGGAACCGGGCATTGAACTGGCCGAAATGCTGACCAAAGCCAGCGGACTGGACAAGGTTTTCTTTTGCAACAGCGGGGCCGAAGCCTGTGAAGCGGCCTTAAAACTGTGCCGGGTTTACGGCAAGCTCAAGAAAAATAAAGAAGCCGTGCAAATCATTGCCATGAATCAGTCCTTCCATGGCCGAACCTATGCCGCGATTACCGCCACCGGTCAACCAAAATACCAGGAAAACCTGGAACCGCTGATGCCGGAGATATATCATGTGCCCTACAATGATATCGACGCCCTGAAGGCACAGATCAACCCTAAAACCTGTGGCATTATTTTAGAACCGATTCAGGGCGAAGGAGGAATATATCCCGCTGACCCGGATTATTTAAAAGAAGTCCGGAAAATCTGTGATGAACAAAACATTGTCCTGATTTTTGACGAGGTGCAAACGGGCATCGGCCGTTCAGGAAAACTGTTTGCCTATCAGCAATACGGAGTGGTACCAGATGTGGTGACCATGGCCAAAGGCTTAGGCGGCGGGGTCCCCATCGGTGGGATTATTGCCAAAGACCATGTGGCCGAAGTTTTTGCACCGGGTACCCATGCTTCCACCTTTGGAGGCAATCCATTTGTGACAGCCACTGCTAAATATGTGATTGAAACCCTGACGGCACCAGGATTTTTCGAATCAGTGGTAGAAAAAGGCGATTATCTGAAAAGCAAACTGGAAGCCTTAAAGAAAGACCATCCGGCCATAAAAGAGGTTCGCGGCATGGGACTGATTGTCGGGGTTCAGATTGATGCCGATCTGGGGGCCATCGTTGCCAAAGCGATGGAAAAGGGCTTGCTGCTGATCACTGCCGGCAGCAATGCCATCCGTTTTGTGCCACCCCTGGTGGTTACCAAAACCGAAATTGATCAGGCTGTTCAGATTTTTTCTGAATGCCTATAAAAATAAAACGGGGCGATTTGCCCCGTTTTATTTTTAATGTTTTTTCAATAAGATGTTGACAATGCTGTCAATAATCGATAAACCCAGGCCGGAACCGCCGGTTGATCGAGAACGGTCACTACTGATGCGGTAAAAGCGCTCTTTGATTTTTTCAAGTTCAGAAGGGGGAATCCCACAGCCGGTGTCGCTGACGATGATTTCATTCATGGTTTTACTGTGGACTCGACAGCTCAGGGTGATGGTTCCGCCAACCGGAGTGTATTTGCGGCTATTGTCCAGCAGACCCCGAATGGCCTGAATTAACAGGCCTTCATTACCCCGGACAAAGGCATGATCACAGGATTCCATGATGTATTGGTGGTCCGGATCGATCATTTGACACTGAAAGAATATTTTTTCCAATAATGTCGAAACATCCAGAATAATAAAATCTTCATCAAAATAATTATTTTCAATGCGCGTAATCAACAGTAAATCTTCAACCATCTTATTCATCCCCTGAATTTCATCACGAATCGCCTCGATCGATTCATCCCTCAGTTGTGGGTCGTTTTTGCCCCAATCCGATAAAATATCGATATAACCCTGAATCACCGTCAGGGGAATTCGTAGCTCGTGGGAGGCGTCAGAAACAAAGCGTTTTTGGTTATTAAAAGCCGACTCCAGTTTCTTAATCATCTGGTTCAGAGACATGATCAACTGATCCAGTTCATCCTTGTTGCCGGTTTCTTCGATTCGCACATTGAGGTTGTTTTCGGTGATGTTTTTGGCGGTTTCAGAAATTTCAATCAGCGGTTTCAGGGTTTGTTTGGTACCATAAATGCCGATCAGGATAATTGCAATCATTCCCAGAATGCTGATGGCGATCATCAGGACGAACAAGGTGGTCATAAACACGTAACTGTCATTGAGGTTTTTGATAATCTGGAGATAGATAATATCGCCGTCCTCCAGTACATAGTAAGACCCCAGATAATAGTATTCGATCTGGTTGTAGCGCAGCGAGTTGACCGAGATCATCTGATTATTATCGTCATTAAAGCTGAACTCGAACAAATGAAAATTGTATTTTTCCAGATTTTCAGCAACCAGCAGATCAGTCAGAATTTCCGAGGACTGATAAATATTGCCCTGGTTATCTTTGAGCTGATAGGCAATCAGGGAATTATCCTTGATATAGGGGTATAGTTTATCAGAGATAAATTCCAGGCGTGCATCCGCTGGTAACCCGAGCAGGGTGGCCATGTTTTCATCCAGGGTGTTGATAACATAATTATTAAACCGGATCATCGTGGATTTGCTTTCGTTTAAAATAAGCTGCTGTGAAAAAAAGAAGACCATTAAAAACGACAGTGTCAGAACTGCGGTGAGGGCCAGAATAAAAAAGAAAACGATCCGATGATATATTTTCAGTGGCTTTTTCCGACCGGGGATATTCAGCTTATCGAACCACATAGCCCCGCCCCCGCACGGTCTGGATCAGTTTTTCATCAAAATCCCGGTCGATTTTATCCCGCAGATATTTAATATAAACATCAACAATATTATCTCCACCGTCATAATCAAAGCCCCAGACCTTGGTAAGGATCTGTTCCCGGGACTGAACCAGATCATGGTTGAGGACCAGATAATAAAACAGATCAAATTCGGTCCGTGATAAGGTAATTTCCTGGGACTGCCGTTTGACGCTGAAGGAGTCCAGATCGATCTCAATGTCTTTAAAAACCAGATGGGTGTTCAGCGCTGCTTCTGGTGTATTTTTTCGGATATTGGCTTTAATCCGGGCCAGCAGCTCTTCAAAATTAAAGGGCTTAGTCACATAATCATCGGCCCCAAATTCAAAACCAGTTACCACATCACTGGTATCATCCTTGGCGGTTAACAAGATAATTGGCAGATGATGATTCTGCGCTTTGATATATTTCAGGACATCATAACCTGAGACCTCCGGCAGCATAATATCAAGTAAGATCAGATCAACGGCAGGGTTTTGATGATAGGCTTCAATCCCTTCCCGACCGGTAAAAGCCTTAGCCGTGGCAAAGCCCGCATGCTTCAGCTGCAGCTCAATGATCCGGGATATTTTCTTATCATCTTCAATGATGAGTATTTCTTTCATGAGAACCTCCATAACCAATCGATAAATAGAAAGATAAAAGTAGTACCTCCAATTGATAACAATTGGTTGGTACGGTAGTTTTCGATTATCCAAGAATGATATCATATTTTCCGGGTTTTATATAGCTTTAAGATTTCGGCTCTATAATTAGATGTTAGCTTATAATCAAAATTCAAAATGTGGAAGGAGTCGCTTTATGCGTATACTATTTGTTGAAGACGAAAAGAAAATAACCGATGCACTCCAGGAATTATGTAAAATACAAAACATCGATTGTGACATTGCCAACGATGGGGAGGAAGGTCTGTTATTTGCACTAAACCCTATTTATGATGTCATTGTTTTAGATATCATGCTGCCGATCAAAAGCGGGATTGAAATTTTGCAGCAGATCAGAGATCAGGGGATTAACACCCCGGTTCTGATGCTGACCGCCAAGGGTACCATTGACGATAAGGTCAAAGGACTGGATTTGGGAGCCGATGACTATTTGATCAAGCCATTTTCAGCCAAAGAACTGTTTGCCCGGATTCGGGCTCTGGGACGCCGCCCGGATCATGGGATCAAGGGCGAAACGATTGTCTTTGAAGACGTCAGCTTCAATACCAAAAAGAACATTCTGCAAACCGAAAACAAGGAATTCAAACTGTCCGTTAAAGAAGCGAAGATTCTGGAAATGCTGTTAAAACGGCCTAATCAGGTTTTCACCCGCGAACAGATTCTGGATCGGGTGTGGGGCTTTGATAAAGAAGTCAATGAGAATAATATTGAGATATATGTTCATAACCTCCGTAAAAAAATTGTCGATACCCAGGTTAAAATTGATACCATCCGAGGGGTAGGATATACGCTTGGGAAAAAATAGGTTGGAGAGTTAAGGCCCATGTTTAAAGAAATCAAGCGCAAAATTACCATGTTCAATACCCTGATTCTGGTTATTTTCATGTTTATGTTTATCTTTCTCCTGGGTTTTTTAGTGAATTGGAGTCTTACGCTTTCCGGAGAAATGTATTTGACAACGGTGGCCAAGGAAATCATTTCAAACAACGGACAAACCACCGCGCAACCGATCAATTCCGGGGATTCAGTTCATGATAAGTTTGGTTATCAATTTATTATGTGGGACAGCAGCCGCGTTGTAAAATCAATGAAGGTAGAAGATCGCAATTTGATTATGATGGGTTACGAGTTGGCCATCAAGAAAAATGAAACCCCGCAGTTTAATCTGCTGGTCTCGGAAAATGTCGAGTATCGGGTGTATACCTTGCCATATTCCAATAATTCAAACGACTATGTGCTCCAGGTCTTTCAGCAAGTATCGACTGAACGGTCCATTATTGCCTATGTGATATCATTTTTATTTTTAATTGGATTAGGGTCCATTGCCGTGCTGATTCCGATCTCATATTTTCTGGCCGGGAAATCGCTGCAGCCGATTAAAGATACCTTTGAGGATCAGAAAAAATTTATCGCCAATGCTTCCCATGAGCTGCGAACCCCGCTGACGGTTATTCAAACCAATGTTGAGGTGCTGAAGCTCAAAGAGGATGAACAGATCAAGGATAACATGAAGTGGCTGAACAACATTGCCAGTGAAGGGGAAACCATGGCCAAACTCATTTCTGAGTTATTACTGCTGGCCCAGGCTGAAAATCAGCGGCTGGCCATTGACAAGGAAATTTTTGATTTATCTTCGATGTGTCAGCAAATGGTCGAGCTGATGACCGAACTGGCCAACGAAAAAGAAATTGAGTTAAGTGAGAACATTACCCCCGGGATTCAATACCGGGGGGATGAAGAACGGCTTAAACAGGCGGTTCGAATCTTAGTGGATAACGCCATAAAATATACACCGATGGGCGGAAAGGTGCAATTATGTCTGGTCCAGGGAAAACGCCATCTGGTTATCGAGGTTAAAGATACCGGAATCGGCCTTACCGAAGAAGATAAGGCAAAAGTATTCAGCCGCTTTTATCGGGTCGACGATGCCAGAAACCGGGAAACCGGGGGTGTCGGGCTGGGTTTGAATATTGCGGACTATATTGTAAAAAAACATAACGGAAAAATAAAAATTGACTCCATTCCCAACAAGGGCAGCACTTTTTCAATTGTTTTGCCTAAAAGTAATCAAAAGCCGGATTCAAAGAAAAATAATATTAAAGGGGATACCCTTCAATAAATGATTAATCCAAATGACTAGCAACAAAAGTTCAATTTCTTTGGTGGTGTTAAGATCATCCCTGATTTACGGGATGATCTTAAAAAAAGAAAGAAATTGGGCTTTTTTTCGATTATAATAAAATCAACAAATAACTTACAATGAAAAGGAATAAACATGAATATTGTACTGTATCAACCCGAAATTCCCCAAAACACCGGAAACATTGCCAGAACCTGTGCATTGACAGAGACAAATCTTCATCTGATTAAACCACTGGGTTTTTCATTGGACGAAAAACACTTGAAGCGGGCTGGCCTGGATTATTGGGAGCTTGTCAATGTGAGCGTTTACGATTCATTCGATCAGTTCATGGAAAAAAATCCCGAGGCAAAAATTTATATTTTAACGACCAAAGCCACCAAATTTTATCACCAGATCGAATATGATCAGGAAGCATTTCTGATGTTTGGGAAAGAAACTGCCGGAATTCCTCCGGAAATACATGAAGCCCATCCCGATAACCGATTTCGTATTCCGATGAGAAATCATGAAAAGGCCCGTTCTTTGAATCTTTCGAATGCTGTTAACATTGTCTTATATGAAGCGTTGCGACAACACGAATTTCAGGGATTGATTTAGTATGAAAATTTATGAAAATTTCATGAAAATAGCTGAAAATTACATTACTTTACCATAACAGTGTGTTATAATTAATGCAATTGAAATTAGGATGGTACACAATGGATCAAGCAGGAAGCAAAGAAAAATTTTGGAAATCAAAATTTTGGAAGAAATACTCAAGCTATTTATTTTTTGTTTTTCTAATCAGCGCAACAGCGATTGTTATCTTAACCCAAGTGGATCCGGAAACCTTTTTAAGAACAATTAGACAGGCCAATGGTTATTTTCTCCTTCTCGGAATGGGTTGTGTGTTTGGCTACTGGGTATTGGAAGCTTATATGCTGTTAAAGCTGATGCGGCGGGATAATTCCGGGGAAACCTTTCATTTTGCCTGGACCGTAACAATGATCGGTCAGTACTATAATTTAATTACTCCCAGTGCCACCGGGGGCCAGCCCCTTCAGCTCTATGAAATGTCCAAAAGAAATTACGGCTTTGGTTCGGGGACAGCTGTACTGGTTCAAAAATATGCACTATATCAAGTGACAGTTACATTTATGGCCATCATCGCCACAATACTCAGCATCACAACATTGCATCAAAGTCTGGATGCGGCTAAATGGCTGATTGCCATAGGTTTAATTGTGAACATCGCCGGGGTGGTGCTGATATTTATTCTGGCCTTTAACGCTAATGCGGCCAAAGGTATTATGATGGCCTGCGTGGGGCTTTTATTAAAGCTTCGTATTTTAAAAAATGCGGAGAAATATGTTGAGAAGGTCAATCACTTTATCAAAGAATACAAAATCGCTATTGATGCGTTAAAGAACCATAAAATGCAGACCTTAAAATTATTTGCCATTTCCATTTTACAGATATTGATATTTTACTCAGTAAATTACTGTGTGTATCGTTCACTGGGCTTGAATGAGGCCAATGCCCTCACCGTCATTTCACTCCAGGCTATTCTTTATGTAGCAGTGGCCTTTGTACCCACGCCGGGTGCAGCCGGGGGCGCAGAAGCGGGATTTTTGCTTTTGTTTGGACCAATTTATGGACCTGGCAATACAGCGGTGGCGATGATCCTCTGGCGGCTGATTACCTTTTATTTCGTTATTCTGTTTGGCGGAATATATCTTTCCATTCACTCCGTCAGAGTTGGAAAAGACAAAGCTAAACAAATTGAAGAAGAGTGTGATGATCAAATTGATAGTTTATAGAAAAACATTAAAAATAAGGAGATTGCAGTGAAGAGAATTGGAATTCAGCAGATTATCGATCATGTAGCAGAAATGTGTATTGAAGCCAATACATTTTTATCAGCAGATATGATGGAAGGACTGCGTCGGGCAAAGGGGTCAGAAGAATCGGAAAATGGCAAAGAGATTCTTGAAACCATGCTCTGTAATTTTGAAATCGCTAAAAATAAAAATATCCCTATTTGTCAGGATACTGGCATGGTTGTGATGTTTGTGACTTTTGGGCAGGATCTGGTTATCGCCGGGGGAAGTCTTGAAGAGGCCCTTCAGGCTGGCGTTGCCAAAGGATATGAGGACGGCTATCTACGGAAATCCGTTGTTGCGGATCCTTTTATCCGAACGAATACCGGGAATAATACCCCGGCAGTGATTCATTATCAGGTTGTTCCGGGGGACGGGTTAAAAATAAAGATTTTACCCAAGGGTTTTGGCAGTGAAAACACCAGCGCCCTGAAAATGCTCAAACCGTCAGATGGCATGGCGGGTGTTAAAGAGTTTATCCTGCAAACGGTGGAAACCGGCAGTCCCAATGCCTGCGCCCCAATTGTCGTCGGCGTTGGGGTTGGTGGCACGATGGAAAAAGCGGCGATTATGGCAAAGGAAGCCTTAAGTCGGCCATTAGGAAAACACAATCCGCTGGAACATATAGAAGCCCTGGAAGATTACCTTTTAGAAGCTAGCAATGCTTTAGGCATCGGTCCGATGGGACTTGGCGGAATTAACACCGTGCTCGGCGTTAATGTGGAAGTCTTTCCGACCCATATAGCAGGGTTGCCGGTGGCAGTTAATATATCCTGTTACGTTAATCGACATGTGGAAAGGGAATTATAAAATGGCGGTTGTTGATATCAAAACACCTTTAGATAAAAAAAACAGAAAGAAATTAAGAGTAGGCGATCATGTACGGATTTCCGGGTTCATTTACACAGCCCGGGATGCGGCGCATAAACGGATGATGGAAGCGCTGGAAAAGGGCCAAGCTTTACCGATGGATTTTACCGATGAAATTATTTATTATGTAGGTCCCTGTCCGGCGAAGCCCGGGGAAATTATTGGCTCAGCCGGACCAACTACCAGCGGCCGGATGGATATCTATACCCCGGAGCTACTGGATCGTGGACTGGCCGGGATGATCGGCAAGGGCAATCGAAGCGAGCGGGTTATTAATAGTATGATGAGTAATGACGCGGTTTATTTTGCCTGTGTCGGTGGAGCCGGGGCGCTATTACAAGACTGTATCAAATCAGTCGAAATCATCGCCTATGAGGATCTGGGAACAGAAGCGATCCGAAAAATTGAAGTCGAAGATTTTCCGGCGATTGTCGTAATTGACACCCTGGGAAACAATCTATATGAAACTGAAAGAAAAAAATTTGCACATAAACTATGGATTTAGTGGGAGGAAAAATGAAAAAAGCGGAAATGGTTATTGAAACGTCGTTGCGTGAGGGTGGTACTGACCCGATCTTCAGAATTGCTGGAGAGGCAGCAAACCGTACCAAAGAATTAGGGCCAGAAGCCGTCATTAATTCAACCATCGGAGCACTGATGGATGATAATGGCGAATTGGTGACATTCAAATCTGTCTATGATACCTTAAAAGGGCTGCCGAATAATCTGATTGCCGATTATTCAGGACTGGCCGGTCAGCCGGATTTTTTAGAAAAGATTACTGAAGCCTGTTTTAAAGACTGTAAACCGGAAGGTCATATCCGGGCTGTGGCAACCCCAGGGGGAACCGGAGCGGTACGCCACTCTTTTTGTAATTATACCCAGCTGGGTGATACTATTTTACTGACCGATTGGTACTGGGCAGCTTATGCAACCATTGCTGATGAAAATCACAGAAAGGTGACAACCTTTCCCTTATATAATGAAAAGGGCGGATTTAATTTAGAAGGCTGGAAAAAAAGTATCCTGGAGCTACTGGAAAAACAGCAGCGGGTTTTAACCGTTCTCAATACCCCAGCGCATAACCCCACTGGCTACACCATTTCGCTGGAAGAATGGGAAGCGATTAAGACCTTTGTAACCGAAACCGCCAAGGCTCAGCCTGAATCAAAAATTATTCTGCTGGTGGATCTGGCCTACATCGATTTTGCCGGAGAAGGGGATGAAGCCCGCCAGTTTATGAAAATACTGACCGGGATGCCTGATAATGTATTAACCCTCTATGCATTTAGTTGTTCAAAAGGTTATACCATGTATGGACTGAGGAACGGCGCTATTCTTTGTGTGGCACCTACGGAAGAAATTGCCAGTGAGTTTGCCAATGCCTGTACTTATTCCAACCGCGGTAACTGGTCTAACGGTACCCGGGGGGCGATGGAAACCATCACTAAAATTTTCAGTAATGATGAATTGTATAACCAGGCGATGGCCGAACAGAGCTTCTATAAAAGCATCTTACGACACCGGGCCGCCGCCTTTGTGGAGGAAGCCAAAAAAATAGGCCTGGAAATGGTTACCTACTGCGACGGATTTTTTATCAGCATCCCCTGTAATAAACCCAAAGAAGTCAGCAGCCATTTAATGGAAAAAAACACATTTGTGGTCGCATTGGGAAAAGGTCTTCGTTTTGCACCTTGCGCTGTGTCAGAAGAAAAATGCCGCCGTTCACCCCAGTTAATCCTTGATGCTATCAAAGAGGTAGAAGGCTGTTAATCATTGGCATTTATAAATAAGCGATTGCGTAATAAAAAGCTGCTCACGGCAGCTTTGCAATCACCTATTGTTTATGAAATTTGAAAGGTAAAGAAATGAGAGTAAAAATAGTAGATGTTGCCAGAGAAGCAAACGTTTCCGTAGCAACAGTATCCCGAGTTGTCAATAATATTCCGTTAGTAAACGAAGAAACATTGCCAGAAGTCTGAAAATTCAAAAAACCAATACCATGGGAATTATGATTCCAGATATTACCAATCCCTACTATACCGAGATAGTCCGAGGGGCGGAAGATGTTTGCGGCATCTATCATTACAATATCATTTTGAGTAATACTGATTTTGATCCGGAAAAAGAAAAAAAATCTCTGAATGTACTGGTCGAAAAACAATGTGATGGCATCATCTATGTCGGTAAAGATCTTAGTACTGAAATGCAGGCCGAACTGATCGATGCTCCCAGCGAAGTCGTTTTGGGCTGTATTCCCGATGACAGTGGATTTCTTAGCGGCGTTTTGATTAATAATGAAGCGGCAGCTTATGAATTGGCCATGGAGCTGATAAAATTGGGCCATAAGAAATTCATGCTGTTTTTTGATGAATTGGAAGAAGGCTATATTTATCAAGAACGAAAAAAAGGTTTTATCAAAGCCTTTGAAGAAAATAACATCGAATTTGATGACAGTCGCATCCTGAGAGAAAAACTGAGCCTTTCTGGCGGCTACACGATGATGCAGGAAGCCATTAATACAGGGGTCGATTTCACCTGCGTTTTCTGTTTTAATGACCAGACCGCTCTGGGGGCGATTCGCTGCGCCGAAGAGATGGGTAAGAAAATCCCTGAAGACATCAGTATCTGCGGGTTTAATAATTTCTGGATTGCGGAATGGACCAGACCACAGATTACCACGGTTGCTCAGCCGATGTATGACATCGGAGCGATTGCCATGCGAATGCTGATCAAACTTTGTGAAAAAGACGGAGACCGAACTGTGAAAAATGTTTATGTACCCCATGAGGTTCATATTAGGGGCTCAGTTGCTAAAATTGACAAATAAGGAAAGGCTTTCTGAAATAGTGATTAAATCTGAGAGTACTATCGCAAAGAGGCATAAAAATTGCTGGTCAGCGTGATTGATCATACTGCGTTGACCATTTTTGGTATAAGCCCACGAGAAAGGAAGTTCATTGGATTCAAATATTACACGGCTTAATTATAATGGCAAAGAAATTATTTTAATCGGTACAGCTCATGTTTCGAAAAACAGTGTGGATGAAGTCCGTGAAACCATAAATAAGGAACAGCCCGATTCCATTTGTGTTGAACTGGATCAACAGCGCTACGAAGCAATCAACCAGAAAGACAAATGGTCCAATACCGATCTTGTTCAGATCATCAAAAGCAAACGCGCTGGTTTTATGTTTGTAAATATTCTGTTGTCCAATTATCAGCGAAAGCTGGCAGAACAGTTTGGGATCGAATCCGGTCAGGAAATGATGGAGGGGATTGCCTGTGCCAAAGAATACGGTGCGGAGCTGGTATTGGCTGATCGCAGCATCCAGATTACCTTCAACCGAATCTGGCGGGGATGCAGTTTGTGGGAAAAGGTCAAGGTGCTTTTTTCTATTATCCTCAGCGTGGTGGATGATGAAGATATCACTGAAGAAGATCTGGAGAATCTGAAATCTGATGATATGTTGACGGCTGCTCTTTCAGAAATGGGCTCGGCTTTCAAAGGTGTTAAAAAATATCTGGTGGACGAACGGGATCAATACCTGGCTTACAAAATAAAAAAAGCTCCGGGTAATAAGGTTGTGGCCGTTCTTGGCGCCGCTCACGTGCCGGGAATTAAAGAAGAAATATTTAAAGATCAGAATATTACGGAGTTGGAGGTCGTCCCTCCAAAATCAAATGTCGGCAAAGTGATCGGTTGGATGATACCGATTATTCTGTTGGCACTGATTGTGGTGACCTTTATTGTAAACCCAAGTTCCGGCTGGGAGCAGGCCAAAACCTGGATCCTCTGGACCGGTTTGTTGGCAGCGTTGGGAACTTTACTGGCCGGGGGACATATTTTCTCGGTGCTGACGGCTTTTGTTGCGGCTCCCATTACCACCCTGCATCCATTGCTTGCCGCGGGATGGTTTGCTGGTATGACGGAAGCTCATTTCCGTAAACCAAAGGTAGAAGATTTTGAATCCCTGCCCAAAGATCTCGGCAGTATCAAGGGTCTATGGCGGAATAAGGTAACCAAGGTATTGATGGTGGTAGTTTTTGCCAACCTTGGAAGCAGTGTGGGAACCTGGCTGGGCGGTATTAATATTATTGGGATTTTTATCAATACCTTCTCATAAGAAGTGAATAAAACGACTCTAAGGTCGTTTAAATATTCATTGAGTTTTAAAAAAACTTGTTAATGTTTACAAAATAATATATAATTAACAACATTAGGAATTTAGAAAGGAGAAGACTATGAAAAGAAAACTATTAGGTCTATCACTGGTTGTTTTACTGTTATCGGCACTTGTTCTGACAGGCTGTTCCAACGGAGGATCTAAAACATCGGAAGATGCGTTAGCAGATGGTGTTTTAAGCATTGGTGTGGATGACACTTATCTGCCGATGGAATTTAGAGATGATCAAAATGAATTAGTTGGTTTTGACATTGACTTTGCAAATGCTTTAGCAGAAGAATTAGGGGTAAAAGCTGAATTCCAGACAGTTGCCTGGGATGGTATCTTCAATGGCTTAAATGCTAAACAATACGATGCCATTATTTCCAGTACAAGTATTACACCTGAACGTCTTGAAGGTTTCAGCATGAGTGATCCTTACGTCGCTAATGGGATTGTTATCGTTTCAAGAAAAGATGCATCTCCAGTTAAAACTTTCAAAGAACTTGAAGGAAAAACACTGGGTGCTCAAATTGAAACAACAGCAGATATTGCAGCAGAAAAATTAAAGCTGGATGAAGGCGTCAATGTTGAAATTAAAAAATTTGACGGTATGCTGGATGCATTCGCAGCTCTTCAAGGAAAACAAATCGATAACGTCATTACCGACGTCGGGGTAGCAATGTACTATGTTGCCCAAAATCCTGATCTGTATGTTGTCAGCTCTGAGGTTTTAACCAATGAACCGATTGGAATAACCTCGCGCTTAGCAGATACAGCCACAACTGAAAAGTTTAATGAAGCTATTAAAACGTTACAGGAAAGCGGCAAGATGACAGAAATTTCGATGAAATGGTTCGGCGAGGATATGACAAAAGATATTGATACAAATCTGATTGTCATTGAATAGGTTTGTCAATAATTAAATAAATCAATGGAATAGGACTTGGTACAGTTACTGTGACAAGTCCTGTTCATCTGTATACAGGGTGACAGATCGTTGGGCTCCTTGATGGCGATAGTCATTTTATTCCCAAAAGAAGCAAGTCAACCTGTATGTTTTTTAGATGTAGTCTGAGCAAATGTCCGTGAGGGTTGTAGACAAAGTAATTAAGCTGTTAATGTCTTTTTCAGTGATCATACAAATGTGTTGGAGATGGTTGAAAAAGGTTTTGTCTGCAGTCTGACAGGGGTCAGTGTTCAAATTTTTTATGACGAAGGGAAGATCAACGTGTTAAATGAAACCCAATTATGGGCAATTTTCGATGGAACCATTGTAACTTTAGAGATTGCAATTGTAGCAATTATTTTTGGTGCGGTTTTTGGCGTAGTTGTCGCTCTGGGGCGCCTCTCTAAAAATAAGGCAGCCAATGCGCTATCATGGTTTTACATCTGGTTTTTCAGAGGAACGCCAATGTTGCTCCAATTATTTATTATTTATTATGCCATACCGATTATTTATCTGGACGCGACTGGAGCAACATTTACAGTTAATCCAATGATTGCAGCTTTTGTAGCCTTTTCTTTAAATGCTACAGCATATCTGGCTGAGATTATTCGAGCGGCCATAGAATCTATCGACGGGGGGCAAATGGAAGCGTCAAAAGCTTTGGGAATGAGCTATCGCCAGGCGATGACAAAGATTATTATTCCCCAAACATACAAAAGACTGGTGGCTCCCTTGGGCAACGAGTTGATTATGCTATTAAAAGATACCTCATTGGTATCGACAATCGCGTTGTTTGATTTATTAAGAACCACAAAAACAATGGCAAGTGCAACGGGTTCATGGATTTACTACATTTATGCAGCCGCCATTTATCTATTCTTAACAACGATTATCCAGGTAGTATTTGATAAGATGGAAAAGAAACTGGGAATTTACGAAAGATAGGACAATGAATATGAGTATGGTAAAATTAGTAAACGTACGAAAATCCTTTGGAGATTTGGAAGTGCTCAAGGGTATAAATCTTGAGGTTTTGCAAGGCGAAGTAGTCTGTATAATCGGTGCCAGCGGCTCCGGAAAAAGTACAATGCTACGTTGCCTGAATCAACTGGAACGGATATCAGACGGAGAAATTTATATTGAAGATGTGCTCTCGGATAAACGAGCTAACAACAAGGATCAGATGAAGATAGATCCAGTGACGGTTCAGTCGTTGTGTGCTGACTTAGGCATGGTTTTCCAGAGCTTTAACCTGTTTCCACATCTGACGGTAATTGATAATGTGACCATTGCTCCGCTGATTGTAAAAAAAATTGATAGAAAAATAGCTGAAACAAGAGCATTGGATCTACTAAGTATGGTTGGTCTGTCTGAAAAAAAAGACGAATACCCCTCCCGTTTATCAGGTGGTCAGCAACAGCGGGTGGCCATTGCCAGAGCCTTGGCCATGGATCCCAAAATCATGATGTTTGATGAACCGACATCGGCGCTTGATCCCGAACTGGTTGGCGAAGTCCTGGCAACGATGCGACAACTGGCTGAAAAAGGCATGACAATGCTTATTGTCACCCATGAGATTGGTTTTGCCCGGGAAGTAGCTGATCGGGTTATCTTTATGGATGGCGGTGTGATCTGTGAAGAAGGAACCCCTGAAGAAGTGCTGCTCAATCCCAAAGAAGAGCGAACCAAAAGCTTTCTTAATAAAATTTTATAAATAATCCATAAAAAATTGTCGTATCGGCAATTTTTTTTTATTTGCTTTACAATACATGTCATGATACAATCATCACAAGCAAACTTTTGGAGGGATCAAAATGTTACAGGCAAATTATCATATTCATTCAGATTATTGCGACGGTTCCAATACCCTTGAAGAAATGGTGCAAGCCGGGATTGCGGCGGGACTCTCCAGTTTGGGGCTATCAAGCCATTTCCCTCTGCCATTTGCTAATGACTGGACAATGAAAGAAGACAATTTAGAGAACTATTTAACGGACGTCAAAAAGCTGAAAGAAAAGTACGCATCACAAATTGAACTTTACTGTGGCATGGAAATCGATTATTTTATCGACCGTCAGGATATCAGCGAGCAGGCCAAGATTGTGATACCGCGGCTGGACTACACCATTATGTCCATACATACCCTGGGAAAAACAAGCGGGGACGATGTTTCCTACATTGATGAATCTCAACGGGATTTTGAACGAGGAATCGAAAAATATTATCAGGGTGACGTACAGGCTTTTATTAAGGATTATTACCGGGGTGTTGAGAGCATGGTGAGAATCTTTGAGCCGGATATCTTGGGACATATTGATTTAATTAAAAAATACAATCAGGGCAACTACTTTTTTAATGAAAATGATAACTGGTATCAGGAAACAGTGCGAGCCTGCCTGAATGGAATCGCTAAAACAACGACGCACCTGGAAATAAACACTGGCACGAATCTGCGGATTCCTGGAGTGGGACGTTATCCCTCTGATTGGATGATACCAGAAATGAAAAAGAAAAATATTCCCATCACAATTGGTGGCGACAGCCATTCAGTTGGGGGTATTGTCTACGAATATAACCAGGCAGAAGCATATTTAGAAAAATGCGGCTATCATGAATATTGGATGCTAAAAAAAGGCCGATGGGAAGCACAGCCTTTGGGAGTGTAACATGGATAAGCTCGATCGCAATAAAATCCTATACATTCTCATCGTGCTTGTTTTTTTGGGCGTTTTTTGGGGCTGGTATCATTTTAAAGCGAGTAGTAATGCGACAATTCGGGTTTCTGATTCTGCATCGATAAATCAAGAGGGTGATGAAGAAAGCCAGGCAGGTCAAATTAAAATGATGGTACATATCACCGGTGCTGTCAATAATCCTGGGGTCGTATCTTTGAATCAGGACGCCCGGCTGATTGAAGCCATCGAAATGGTAGGAGGTTTGACTGAAGCCGCTGATGTCGAGTCCCTGAATCTGGCCAGAAAATTACACGATGAAGAGAGAATTCATGTTCCCGTCACTGGTGAAGTTCCTAAAACCGCAGACAGTGAAAATTCTAAAATAAATATCAATACCGCTAGTTTGGAAGAACTGAAAAGTCTGCCAGGTATTGGAGATGTGATTGCTCAGGGAATCATTGATTACCGGGAAAAGAATGGTGAATTCAAGGAATTGGAAGAATTGAAGAATGTTACGCGGATAGGTGATAAAATATACGAAGGGATATCTGGATCAATTAGTATATGAAAAAGGTTACATACAAACATAATGATAAAAAATTATCAGTAGTGTTTAAAAAAATATTTTTACTGTTTACAATACAATGATATGTGTTATACTTAAAAAAGAAACAGTCAAAGAGGTTGAAGATGGAGTTATCAAACAGACAAAAAGAAATAATTGAAATTGTAAAAGAAAAGCAACCCGTGAAAAGTAACGAAATTTCAGAACTGCTCAACATAAATCGGGCAACGATTCGTCCGGATCTTAAAATACTGACGATGATGGGTATTTTGGAAGCAAAACGAAAAGTTGGATATTATTATACAGGGCGGTCATTGCTGAATATTTTAGGAAGTTATATCAAAACCATCAATGTTATGGACATTCAAACGGAACCGACAGTTGTCGAGGAAACATCATCGATTTATGATGGCATTATTACCATGTTTACAAAAAATGCTGGAACCTTGTACGTTGTGGACGGGAAATATCTTTCTGGGATTGTGTCCCGAAAGGATTTCATTAAAGCCATGATTGGCAGGAAAGAGGTAGAATCGCTACCAATTCCGATGATTATGACCCGGATGCCTAATATTATTTATCTGGAACCAACTGAATCCGTTTATGATGCTGCCTATAAAACGATGTTTTATGAGGTCGAATCGCTACCTGTTGTGAGAAAGGAAATTGATGAAAAGGGAGTTCAGCGATTAGTCCTGATTGGCAAGGTATCTCGAACAAATATTACCCGCTATGTGGTGAACATGGGAAAAAATGTTGAATAACGAGGTTGAAACTTGAAGAGCATTGTAATTTTTGTCGTCTCGGATACGCCCACCGAAATTGGGGAACTACTGGTAAAAGCTGGAACAAGCGTATTTGAAAACTCCATTCGTGAAGTTCGGTTTCATCCCTTTGTGGATGATAAACTGAGTATTGACTACCTGTTGGATTTGGCAAAGCAGGAAAACGGATTAGTCGTTTATCGTTTTGCATCAATCGAATTAAAGCATCATATGGAAACAGAATCTAAAAATAAGGGTGTTCCTATTTACGATGTGATGGGGTCACTGATGGAAACGCTGAGAAGCATAACGGGAGAAGAACCGGTCAGAAATCTGAAATCAAGTCGGGAACTAGATGCCCATTACATAAAAAAAATCGAAGCTATCGAATTTGCTGTAAAGTATGATGATGGTAAAAACACATCCGACCTCGACGAGGCGGATATTATTCTGATTGGAGTATCAAGAACATCAAAAACACCTATCAGCATCTATCTGGCCAACAATAATTATAAAGTGGCCAATATTCCGTTAATGCCTGAGGTTGAACCACCAAAGGAATTATTTGAAATTTCAAACCAAAAAATATTTGGGCTGATTCTGGATCCGAATCATTTGGTCAATATCCGCTCAGAAAGAATCAGGGCCATGGGACTCACCGGAACATCAAGCTATGGAAGTTACGAAAGAGTAATGTTGGAGTTAGAAAAAGCACAACAGCTTTTCGATAAACTAGGGTGTACTGTCATTGACGTCACATCAAAAGCAATTGAAGAAATTGCAGCGATAATACTTGCAAATATAATGAGGAGGTAGAGGAAATGTCAAAAAAATAGGGGGTAAGGGTGCTGGTCTGGCAGAGATGACAAACATCGGTTTACCAGTTCCGGGGGGCTTTACCGTTACCACAGAGGCATGTACTGAATATTATAACCAGGATAAAAAACTCTCCGATGAAATCATCGGTCAAATTAATGAGCATTTGATAATGTTAGAAAAAGAAAGTGGTAAGCAATTTGGGAATGTTGATAATCCGCTGTTGGTATCGGTTCGTTCTGGGGCTAAATTCTCCATGCCCGGTATGATGGATACCATCCTGAACTTGGGTTTAAATGATGAAACGGTTGCTGGGATTGCGAAATCAACTAATAACGAACGATTTGCCTTCGATAGCTACCGACGTTTTATTCAAATGTTTGGTGATGTGGTTCAGGAAATTGGTAAGGCCAAATTTGATCATGTCTTAGAAACAGCTAAGGAAAAAAATGGTTATAAAGACGATACTGAACTGACATCTGACGATTTAAAAGAAATCGTTGCTGCTTACAAAAAAATTGTCAAAGACGAAACGGGAAAAGACTTCCCAATGGATCCTAAAGATCAACTATTAATGGCAATTGAAGCGGTATTCAGATCATGGAACAATAACCGCGCCATTAGCTACCGAAACATGAATGATATCCCCCACGATATTGGCACCGCGGTCAATGTTCAATCGATGGTCTATGGAAATATGGGTGATGACTGTGGTACGGGTGTAGCCTTTACCCGAAATCCCGCCACCGGTCAAAAAAAGCTTTTTGGTGAGTTTTTAATCAATGCTCAGGGAGAAGACGTTGTCGCAGGCATTCGTACACCACGCGATATTGAAGATTTAAAAGAGATTATGCCAGCAGTATACAAGCAATTCCATGAAACCGCAGATTTGCTCGAAAACCATTATAAAGATATGCAGGATATTGAGTTTACTATTGAAAAAAGCAAGCTTTATATGCTCCAGACTAGAACCGGTAAAAGAACAGCCGCTGCCGCTCTTTGTGCCGCTGTTGAAATGGTTGAAGAAGGACTAATTACCAAAGAAGAAGCGATTTTGAGATTAGATCCAATATCACTGGATCAACTGCTTCATCCAACTTTTGAAGCTGCCGCGTTAAAAGCAGCAGAACTTCTAGCTACCGGTCTTCCGGCTTCACCAGGAGCCGCCACTGGTAAAATTTATTTTACCGCCGAAGCGGTTTGTACTGCTGTGGCTAATGGCGAAGAAACGCTGCTCGTCAGAAAAGAAACATCCCCAGAAGATATTGAAGGCATGTATGCCGCTAATGGGATTTTAACAGCTCGAGGCGGGATGACCTCCCATGCGGCGGTTGTCGCCCGGGGGATGGGAAAATGTTGTGTGGCAGGATGCGAATCCATCAAGGTGGATGAGTCAGCTAAACAATTTACGGTGGGAAACCAGGTTTTTAAAGAAGGTGATTACATCTCCTTAAACGGAAGCACCGGCAGTGTCTATAAGGGCGGAATTAAAACGGTAACCCCAGAATTATCTGGTCATTTTGGCGAGATCATGGCCTGGGCAGATGAATTCAGAACCATGAAAGTTCGTACTAATGCGGACACACCTAAAGATGCGGCGGTTGCCGTACGCTTCGGTGCGGAAGGCATCGGTCTTTGCCGAACTGAGCACATGTTCTTTGATGAACAACGACTACCCAGCGTCCGCCGGATGATTCTATCCGAATCAAAAGAGCAGCGAAAAAAAGCCCTGGCTGAAATTTTACCGATGCAAAAAGAAGATTTTATTGGCATCTACAAAGCAATGGAAGAACATCCGGTAACCGTTCGTTTACTTGATCCGCCACTCCATGAATTCCTGCCGAAAGAAACCAAAGATATTGAAGCACTAGCTTTGGATATGGGCTTTGCCGTGGATGATATGATTACTATCATTCAGGGATTGGAAGAATTCAATCCGATGCTGGGCCATCGTGGCTGTCGTCTGGCGATCACCTATCCTGAAATTGCTGAAATGCAGACCCGGGCCATTATTGAAGCAGCTATTGAAGTTAAGGAAAAAGATGGTTTCAATGTGATTCCAGAAATCATGATTCCGTTGATTGGTATTAATGAAGAACTAACTTATCTGGATAAGGTCGTTCGAGAAACAGCCGAACTTGTCAAGGCTGAGAAAAAATCTGATATTGAATACTTGGTGGGTACGATGATGGAAATTCCTCGGGCTACCCTGATCGCTGATCAGATTGCTGAAACAGCCGAATTCTTCTCGTTTGGGACTAATGACCTGACCCAAATGACATATGGTTTCTCAAGGGATGATGCCGGTAAATTTATTACTGATTACAAAGATAAAGGTATACTGCCAAACGACCCATTCCAGAGCATTGATGTGGAAGGTGTTGGTAAACTGGTTGAAATGGGCGTAACTCTGGGTCGTAAAACCAAGCCTGATCTTAAAATTGGGGTTTGTGGTGAACACGGAGGCGATCCCAAATCGATATTCTTCTTCCATGGTGTTGGCTTAAGCTATGTTTCCTGCTCGCCATTCCGGGTGCCAATCGCCCGTCTGGCCGCCGCCCAGGCTGCCCTAAGTAATAATAAAACTACATTTACAGACAAATAACTTTAAGAAACCCTTCGGGGTTTCTTTTTTTAAAAAAAAGTTCTATAATAAAGAGAAGTCAAGGATTAAATCATAAATAATAGAAATAGAGGAATATAATGAAAATTTTAGTATGTGGTGGTGCGGGGTATATTGGATCACATGTGGTGAGTGCGCTGGTGGAGCAGGGTTATGAGGTGGTGGTAGTAGATAATTTTTCAACCGGACACCCGGGAGCAGTTCCTAAAGTGGCGGTTATTGAAGAAGGTGATATCAGAGATCAGGCTTTTCTAAATCAGGTCTTTATGGCCCATCAGATTGACTGTGTCATGCATTTTTGTGCCAATTCCCAGGTTGGTGAGTCGATGGAGCAACCAATCAAGTATTATCAAAATAATGTCTATGGCAGCCTTTGTCTGCTGGAAACGATGGTGGAACATGGGGTTAAGCGTTTTGTCTTCTCATCTACCGCAGCAGTATATGGGGAACCGGCGGAAAGTCCCATTACTGAAGTCAGTACCCAAAAACCCACCAATACCTATGGTGAGACAAAACTGGCAGTCGAAAAAATGTTACCATGGCTGGATCTGGCATATGGATTAAAATCCATGATTTTTCGCTATTTCAATGCGGCAGGAGCGCATCCCAGCGGAAAAATCGGAGAAGATCACAATCCCGAAACCCATTTAATTCCGCTGATTATAAAAACAGCTCTGGGACAGCGGGATAAAATCAGTGTTTTCGGCGAGGATTATCCCACTCCAGACGGCAGCTGTATCCGGGATTATATCCACGTCATGGATATTGCTTCTGCCCACATTTTGGGGATGGAAAAACTGCTGGCCGGGAGCGAAAGCCAGGTTTATAATTTGGGAGATGGCAAAGGTTTTTCAGTAAAAGAAGTCATCACCAAAACAAAAATGCTGACCGAAAGAGCGTTTACCGTGGAAGTCTCCGCCCGAAGAGCTGGAGACCCGGCCGAACTGATTGCTTCATCTCAAAAAGCCCAGCAGGAATTGGGCTGGACTCCGGTCTATTCAGATTTAGACGACATCATAAAAACAGCCTGGAAATGGCATCAAGACCACCCCCAGGGCTACGGTGAATAGAATTTTTAAAATCCGGAATCGCTACAGATTAACAATTAAACACTACGTTTGGCGTCTGAAGCAATCAGATTAAAAATTTAATAAGTTAGAATTCCAGGGTACTGAAATACTCGGCTGCCGTTAGATCCATAGCAGCGAGGAGCTTTTCAATGCCCTTTAATTTTACCGAATAGTGCATTTCCACGCCGATTTTACGATTTTCAAGAATGCCGGCTTCCCGAAGTATTTTCAGGTGCTGGGAAAGGTTGGCCTGGCTGTAGTCAAATAACTGATTCAGAACGCATACACACTGGGGCTCAATCAAAAGAAATTTTACGATTTGTAAGCGAACCGGATGTCCCAACGCTTTGAAGATTTTTACTGAAACATCATCAGCATTCATAATTGCCTCTTTTCTGTTAGTTGTGGTTAAGTAAGATGTTCTGGGTTGCATTGCCGGTGACGCCCTTATTGCAATAGGTAACCACTGGCTGAGTCTGATCCAGCTGCGCCAGTTTACTGCGCAGATCTTGATGGGGAATATTTTGCGCCTGCAGTAGATGACCGGCAGCATATTGCTCAGTTATCCGGGTATCAATGATTTGATAGGGCTCCCCACTATTCAGTTTTTTTTTAAGTCCTGGGCAGTGATCAGTTTTCGCCCTTTGTTCAGCGCGTTGTCCAAAATCATCCCGGTATAGTGTACCGGATCCTTGGTGGTCGAAAAGGGCGGGGCATAACTCAAATCCAGATTAAAGAATTCAGCCACGGTGGCACCATAGGTAATCAGGGTGACAAAGATGTCCAGTCTTTTGTCTACCCCGTCAAAACCGATGATCTGAACCCCCAGGAGTTTTTGGGTGGCCCGGTCAGCAATAGCTTTGATCAACATTTCCCGACCGCCATAATAGCCCGGCTTATCGGGTTTGATATTATGCGCAACTTCGACATCGTAGCCTTGGCTGCGGGCTTCCGTTTCTGATAAACCGGTGCTGCCGATACTGATATCAAAGATCTTAAAAATACCGGTGCTAAGATTGCCAGGGTAAATTACATCACCTCCGGTAATATTATCGCCGCAGATACGACCGGTTTTATTAGCGGTAGAACCCAGCGGGCGGTAATGAGGTTTTTTAGTGACTGTTGACCAGGTTTCGATACAGTCGCCACAGGCATAGATATCGGTATCAATGGTCATCATTCGTTCATCAACCCGAATGGCTCCGGTAACACCCAGCAGTAAGCCAGCTTCCCTGGCCAAAGTCACATTGGGTTTAACCCCGGTGGCCACGATGATCATTTCTCCCGGAATCAGGGTGCCATCTTCCAGAACCACACCCTGACTGGTGGCTTCAACGACATTGGCATTTTTTAGAATGGGTATTTCTCTTTTGAGGAGTTGTTTTTCAAGATATACGGACATATCCTCGTCAAGATTGGGGGTCAGCTTGCCGGCCCGTTCAACCAGGGTTACCTTGATGCCGCATTCGATCAGATTTTCCATCACTTCAAAGCCAATAAAGCCAGTGCCCACAATCACCGCAGTTTTGGGCTGATGGTTATTCATAAAGGTTTTGATTTTCAAGGCATTTCGAACATTTCGCAGAAAAAATACATTGTCCAAGTCAATTCCCTTAATGGGGGGGGCAAAAGCCTGGGCACCGGTGCTGAGAATCAGTTTGTCGTAGGGATCTTCAAAAATAGCTCCGGTTTCCAGATTTTTTACCACGACTGTTTTACCCGGAGTGTTAATTTTCACGACCTCGTGCCGGATATGAACATCAATATTGTATTTAGACTTAAAAAATTCTGGAGTTCGGGGCGTCAGTTCCATTATTGATCCGACTTTTCCGCCAATAAAATAAGGAAGCCCACATCCGGAATAAGAAATATCCTGATCTTTTTCATAGATAATAATTTCGGCCGAATCATCATTTCGTCGGGCTTTGGCTGCCGCCGAGGTTCCTCCGGCAACTGCTCCTATGACTATAATTTTCATGGTTTTCTCCTTTATTTTAAATCAGACTGTCGACAGCAGGCAGAAAGATAAAGCGCGTGCCTGAAAATAACGTTAACTACATTATAATCAATCAATGATTCAAAAGCAATGAAGATTTAGGGAATCGGGTTGCGAATCGCAGTAAGAAAACCCGGCTCAGGGGTAATTTATGGCTTTGTCGATAGCAGTGAAAATTTACCCCATGAAATCAGTTTCAATGAATACAAAAAGTGATAAAATAGTGAGGCTGAGAAAACTAGTTAATAGTTGCCGCTTTGTGTTTCAATTTTAAAAAAAATTGGTATAATAAAAAGTACAGCAAAACTTTGAAAAGAACAGATGAGGAGAAAAAATGTTAAGACTCGAAAATATTTCATTTGAAGTCGAAAATGAAAAAGAAATTTTGAAAGATGTTAATTTAACCATCGAAAAAGGTAAATTTATCGCCATAACCGGACCAAACGGCGGTGGGAAATCAACTCTGGCCCGAATTATTTCTGGAGTATTGAAACCCACCAAAGGTAAAATTACATTTTATGGAGAAGATATAACCGATTTGTCGATAACCGAACGAGCCCAAAGAGGGATCAGCTTCGGCTTTCAGCAACCAGTGCGGTTTAAGGGAATCACTGTCCATGATCTGGTCAACATTGCCAAGGGTGAGGATCTATCAGTAATGGAGGCCAGCCACTATCTATCTGAGGTTGGTCTTTGTGCCAAGGATTATATCAATCGAGAGCTTAATGATGGCTTATCAGGCGGCGAAATCAAGCGGATCGAAATCGCCACCATTATTGCCAGAAATACAAAACTGTCAATTTTTGATGAACCGGAAGCCGGCATTGATTTATGGAGCTTCAATCATCTTATTGATATTTTCATGAAAATGCATCAGAGCAAGGAAAACTCCATCGTGATTATCTCCCATCAGGAACGGATTTTAGACGTAGCCGATGAAATCATCGCTATGGTTGATGGTGCCATTGTCAAGCGCGGCGCAAAAGAAAGCGTATTGCCGGAGCTCCTGCATTGTGAAGATCCGAAAAACTGTTTAAACTGTCATGATATATTGGAGGCATAAGGAATGAACGACATTGCAAAAAAATTATTAAAAGAAGTCAGTGGCTTGGATGAAATGCCAAAAGGGGCCTATAATATTCGCGAAAACAGCAAAAGTGTGGCCAGACAGTCAAGTGAAAACATAGAGATCGTCAGCAAAGAGGACAAATCCGGCATCGATATCATTGTTAAACCCGATACAAAATCAGAAAACGTCTTTATTCCGGCGCTTGTTTCATGCAGCGGGGTTCATGATCTGGTCTATAATGATTTTTTTATTGGTGAGAATGCTGATATCACCATCATTGCCGGCTGCGGCGTCAGCACCGGGGACAGCTGTGACGGATCTGAGCATAACGGGATTCATCGTTTCTTTCTGGGAAAAAATTCAAAGGTCCGCTACGTTGAAAAACACATCGGCGAAGGAACGGGTACCGGTAAACGGGTTATCGATCCGGTCACCGAGGTGATACAGGAAGAGGGCAGTTACATGGAAATGGAAACAACCCAGATCAAAGGGGTTGATTCGACCCGACGCTTTACCACTGCCAAACTTAAAGATGGGGCAAAGCTGGTTATCAAAGAAAAACTGATGACCCATGGTGAACAATTTGCTGAATCCAAGTTTGAAGTGGACATGGATGGGGAGGATTCCAGCGTTAACCTGATTTCCCGCTCCGTGGCCCGGGATTATTCGCGACAGACCTTTATTTCCAAAATTAACGGCAACACCCGCTGTATGGGCCACTCCGAGTGCGATGCGATCATCATGGACCATGGCGTCGTCAGTGCGATTCCCGAAATAACGGCCAATAGTCTCGATGCCACCCTGATTCATGAGGCGGCCATCGGAAAAATTGCCGGCGATCAGATGATTAAACTGATGACTTTGGGCTTAACCGAAGGGGAAGCTGAAGCAAAAATTATTGATGGCTTTTTAAATTAATCGATTCCGGAACTGAGAACTTCTGATTGCTTTTATCAGAGGTTCTTTTTTAGCCGATGCGGCACAATTTGAATATGAGCGCAGCAATCGGGTAAGAAGTCATGGAGTCATTGAAATTTATATCAACTACGGTTTAATCAGTGTTGTTGCCAAAAGTGACTTGAATAAGAGCTAAAAATGCCGCTGGAAAATAAACTAAATTTAGATTTTTAAGGGGAATCGCATCATGAATAAAGACATGGACATCAATGCCCTTCAAGCTGAAAAAAAACGAAACCAAAGCAGTCTCAAAATGGGGCCGTGGTCTTATAATTATTTAATAAAACCATCGACTCTGGGGGTGCTTGTTTTGATTGGTTTGCTTTTAGTTGTTTTGTTTATACCACCGGTCATCGGAATGGGTGATGACGGCAGCACCGCCGCTATTATTTCGGGCAGCAATCTTTATAATCTCGGGGATCTCAGTTCCAAAGAGGCGCTGGCTTTTTTTCAGAAAGACTGGGGTATTATGGAATATTTCAACGATACCGGTAATGCTCAGATCACAGCCCAAACGCCTTTTCTTAATACCGCAAGAAATCTGGATCGGGCCTATACCTGGGACGGGCTGTTTGATATGCGGTTTTACGGCGCTGTCATCGCATTGTTTTATCTGCTTGCAATGTACTTTTTGTTTGAAACTGTTACCTATGGCAAGCGCGCCACATGGGCTTATATCATTGTTGGCCTGGGGGTGATTATTTTCGGAGATACGGCCTATACCGCCTGGATCAATTCGTTTTACCCCCAGGCCCTCAGTTTTTTTCTGGTGACCATTCTGGGATCATCGCTTATTCTAATGGGGCAGGAAAAGCTGAATGATTATCTCCTGATTGGCTGCTTTTTCTTAAGTGCGCTATTGCTTTGCCTTTTAAACCAGCAATATGCCCTGCTTGGTATTTTTCTGGGGATTCTGGGAATCAATCTCAAATATGTGGATAAAAAAAAGCACTTTCAACGAATTTGTGTTATTTGCGGCAGCCTGCTGCTAGTATCTTCACTGGCGGCATTTTTTATCATGCCTAATGAACTGTCAAAGCTAAGTACTTATCATAGTATGACCCGAGGGGTATTGATGACTGCCGACAACCCGGAGCAAGCCCTAGAAGAATTTTCAATCAATCCGCAGTACGCCGTTTTAACCGGAACCTCCTATTATCAGGCGATTTCGCCGGAAACCATGGACAGCCAGGAGATGGCGGCGACTTTTTTCAGTAAGGTAAATCCCACCGGGGTGGTGATTTATTATCTGGCCAATCCCGGTCAATTATATGAAATGCTCAATCGTTCGGTGGACAGTAGTTTTAATATCCGACCAGCCTGGCTGGGTAATTACGAAATAACCCAAGGTTATCCGCCGGGAGCTCAAACCAACTTTTTTACCCTATGGAGTTATCTCAAAGCCAACTACTTACCGGGAAATTTTGGCTTTATCATCATCTGGACAGGGGTACTTATTGGGATTTACGTCCGTTTTTTCAGAAAAGGCATCATCGAAAAAAACGAACGCAATACGCTGCGTTTTGTGGGTCTGATGACCTGGTTGTTTATCGGGCTCTGGGAACTATATGTCGCAATTATTACCTCCGGGGATACCGATACCCTGGGCCATTTATTTATTTTTTCGCTGACTTTTGATCTGATATCATTTGTTATTCTGGGGAAATTCATCCATTGGCTTGAGAAACAATTGCGAAAGGTTGATTGGGAGGCTCGCAAACAGGCATTTTTACAGCGGAACAAGGATAAGCAAAAGAATCGGGAACAGCGAGGCTATCGACTATGAAGCGGAGCATTTTGATCCTTATCGTGTTAACTTTAATCGTTTTGCCGATGTCGGCTATTTATGGAGAAGAGGCTGACGCGAAAGATAACCTCACCATGACAACAAAGGAGGTATTACTGATCTATGACCAGTTGGCCGTGGACACGGTTTATCGTGATAATCTCAGTACCGTGGAAACTCTGTTGAGTGGGCTGTCCCGGACGGCGGAAATAGTTGCCATCGATGATTACGATGCAGGGCAGATGTCCGGTTATCAAAAAGTGATCATCTTAAAAAACACCGAAAATGTTGTGAATAACCCGGGTTTTATGGCAGACTGTCAGAATTATTCCGGGGCACTGCTTTATATCGGCTTTGTTGCTCCGGGACTGTTTTCTGGTCTGGACAGTGTTCCAGTCAGCCGTCAGATGGGACGGACGGTTTCAGTGAATCTGAATGGCCTGGCTGGCAACAGCATCTGGATTGCTGATTTACGGGTAGTTGATGAACAGGCTGGGCCTGGACAAACAGCCATCAAGGTTGGGACATCAGTCTATCCGTTTTCAAAAACCATGGACCGGCTGACCTATGTGCCGACCTTGATTGGTGATCCGGGGTTTACTCTGGGACTGGGGCAAATCTTGAAAGACTGGTTTGGGCTGGCAGTAACGGCCCGGATGACCCTGTTGATCCCAGATATTTATCCTTTTTCGGATTTAAATATGGTCATCGAAACCAGTAATGCTTTTTACGCTAACGGTATCCCTTTCGCCCTGGGGGTGGTTCCCATCGATGATAACATGGATTTTCCGGCTATGGCCCGGTTTTATCAGGTGCTGCGATATGTTCAGTCAAAAAATGGTACCATCATTGTCCACCGCCCCAGTCCCATTACCGTTAGCGACGGTAATGCGATGCAATCGGAAAAAATGTATGCGGTCATCACCAAAATGGTCGAAAATGGCGTCTATCCTCTCGGGCTGGCAACTGGAGAAAGCCTGTTTTTTGATGAAGTCAGCAATGTTAATCCCTTAAATCTTTTTTCATCCGGGATTATCCTGCCAGATTCTGGGATCACAGCGCCAGGCAGCCAAGAAACCTGGGCGCTGCATTGGGCCAGCCTGGGAATCAGTCTTGAAACGATTGCCGATACCAGCAGCCAGAATCGCAACTTTGGCGATTATCCCATTAACACCACCATTATTATGCCATTGCCGGCAAATGAAGCGGCCCTGGCAGACCAGCTGGGGATTATTAATAATAAGTGGCTTACGCTGACAGATTATAAGCGACTCGATAATTATTGGACCATTGGCCAGAATACCATTACCAGCAGTGCTTCGGGAATTCGGGTCAACGGCCTTCCGGTTTCGCTGAGCTATGATGAAGAACCCATCGAAGCCGATTATCGCTATCAAAAACCGCCGGAATATAGTCTGGAAAAAATATTTACGGCTGGTAACACCTTTCTGCTGACGGTGGTCGGGATTATCATTTTACTTTTTATCGTTATCGTCATTTTTAGTCGCCGGGTGTATCTGAACAAGTTCAGAAAAGTAGTCAGCAATGAAGAAAAAAATGAACCGGTCAAAAATTTACCGGATCAGGAGGACAACACCCCATGAATGTTTTTGATTATTTAATGCTGATCAATATCTTTTTAATCTGGAGTCTCTTATTTGTGAACATTGTCTTGATTGTGGCCGGATATGTTTATTATCTGAAGGTGGAAAAGGAGCCGCCACCGGAAATAATTGGCGAACATCCCTTTGTTTCGATAATGGTTCCGGCTCATAACGAAGGGGTGGTTATTGTCAAAACCGTGGCGGCACTGCTGGCCCTTGACTATCCCGGGGATCGTTACGAAATTATTGTGATCAATGATAACTCATCCGATAACAGTGCCGAGCTGCTCAAAGAAATTCAGGATGCTAACCCCGGCCGTAACCTGACTGTCATCAATACCGATAATATTACCGGTGGTAAGGGCAAATCAAATGCCCTTAATATTGGTTATCAGCAGGCCAAAGGCGAGTTTATTGCCATCTACGATGCCGATAATACTCCGGAACACAAGGCGCTCACCTACCTGGCTGCCGAACTAAAGGCTGACGATTCGCTGGGGGCTGTGATCGGAAAATTCCGGACCCGAAATAAGGAGGTCAATCTGTTGACCCGCTTTATCAATATCGAAACCCTGTCGTTTCAGTGGATGGCTCAGGCTGGGCGGTGGCAGCTGATGAAGCTGTGCACCATTCCGGGAACAAATTTCATTCTCCGGCGGACCATTATCGAGGCCATTGGCGGATGGGATGAAAAGGCCGTGGCTGAAGATACCGAAATCAGCTTCCGGATCTATCTGATGGGCTATAAAATTAAATTCCAGCCCAAGGCCGTAACCTGGGAACAGGAACCCCAAACCCTGGGAGTCTGGTTCAGACAGCGAACCCGTTGGGTCAAGGGTAATGTTTATGTGCTGATTAAAAATATCGGCTATCTGGTTGATAAGGATGCCAGGAAAATCCGTTTTGATATTTTCTATTTCTTATCCACGTATTTTTTACTCCTGACGGCACTGGTGGTATCGGATGTTATTTTCTTTATGAATATGGCTGGACTGGTATCCACGACCATCCAGGGATTTAGCAATCTGCTCTGGTTTACTGCCTTTGTAATGTTTATTTTGGGCGTTTTTATTGCCCTGACCACCGAAAAAGGGGAGATGTCCGTCAGCAATTTTTTTATCATTGCCCTGATGTATGTCACTTATTGCCAAATGTGGATTATTGTAACCGTATACGGGGTTTTTCAGTATTTTATAGACCGCATAAAAAAGCAGGACAGCAAATGGTACAAAACCGAGCGCTTTCAGGGCTGAAAGGTTAGTTTTTTAATGCGAAATTGTCGTTAGTTTTAGGAACAATTTTTACGTTGTGTATAAAGAAATATTTATACGACTTTATATCTTTAAAAGACCTCACTAAAATGACACAAAGGAGGAGAAAATGAAACGATTAACGATCATGATAATTTTACTGAGTTCGTTGCTGACGATGTTGATAGAGCCGGTCAGCGCCGCCAACTATGGTGGGGTAGCGCAGTCGGAAGCGCGGACGGCGCCCCAGACCTTTGTTACTAATTTTTCTGATCATTCCATGAAGGGGCTGTTTTCAACTACCGAACAAACCTTCTGGATTGCCAAAGACTGGGATGTGGAATCAGTGCTGCTGCATCTGGAATATCGGGCCACTCAATTGGCCGACACACAGCTGTCCAGTCTGACGGTGGCGATTAATGAGACTTATTTTTATTCGTTGCGTCCGGCTGATAATTCCGGCAACCGTCATGGCATCGATATCTATGTGCCACTGGAGTCACTTCAGCAGGGCTACAATAATATCAGAATCGACGGCTACATGCGGACCCAGAATGCGCTGCCCTGTGTCGATGATGTCAGCGAGGCCAACTGGCTGGATATTTTTAAAGAATCAAGTCTTTCGGTCAGGTATGACAAAAACGCTTTTACCACCAGTATTGATTCTTTCTATAATCGTTTTTTTGAAGTGGATGCCCTGAGATATGGGGAATCGGCTTTTATTATCTCAGACGCTGACAATCCGGTGGAACTGAATGCCGCCCTGTTGGGAATCTCTGGTGTATCCAATCAGACCATTTATCCTGATGGATATTTTCCGATTCGGACATTCAGTGATCCCGCTGCAAATCTGCCACTGAACAGAATCGTTATCGCCAGGTACGATCAACTTCCGGATAATTACCGGAGTCAGGCTGACCAGCATGGAATCAATGATGAGGATGCCCTATTGGTTCTGATCAACGAAGGAAGCGGAATGAATACCCTGATCATTACTGCCAAAAACGATGTGGCCCTGATTAATGCCGGTCGGATGTTGGGAAACCCGGCCTTGATGAATCAATTGCAGTCGACCACCAAGCTGCTGGGAAAAACCACAGATATTAAAACCCAAGTTTATGAGGCGGAAAACTATATCAGTTTTGCCGGTTCAGAAGGAACCTATTACAAAGGTCCCTTTCATCAAGTAAAAGAATTTGCCATCAACTATCCGTCCAATCGCAGCTTGACCAATGCCAGCGAATTCTACCTCAATTACCGGTATTCAGAAAACCTCGACTTTGACCGGTCATTGATGACAGTTTATATTAATGACGTTCCTGTTGGCAGCAGAAAGCTCTCACAGCATCTGGCCGGGGGGGATGAGGCTACCATTCCGATTCCCACCGATATTGATATCGGCGGTTCATTTCAGGTAAAGGTGACCTTTGATCTGGAAATCAAGGATCTCTGGTGCAGTTTACGCCAGGGCGATATGCCTTGGGCATACCTCACCCCCAGTACGATGTTAAAAATCAACTCCGTCGCCAATCAGGATCTGATTTTTGAAAACTATCCCGCCCCCTTTGTCACTGATTATAGTTACAACGCGGTCAGTCTGGTGGTGCCGGATCAGTTGGATGGTGAAACCACCAACCTGCTGGCCAAAATGTTTCGGGTGATGGGACGCTATACCAAAGGGAATACCGGGGAAATAAACGTGCTTCATCCCGAAGAAATGAATGAGTCTGCACTTTACGCCAATATTATTGCGGTGGGTACCTATGACAATAATAGCTTTATCAAAAGCAATAACGATAAGCTGTATGTTCAGTTTAACGAAGACGGTACCAGCTTCCTGTCCAATGAAAAGCTGGCAATCGACCCAGTCTACGGTAAGACCCTTGGTTCGGCCCAACTGCTGGATTCCCTGTACAGTAAACCAGGTCGGGCCAGTCTGATGGTTGTGGCACCGGATCAGACCGGTCTGGTGGCGATCGGCAATAACCTCGGCGAAATGAAAAACCTGGGCAGACTGTCAGGCGATGCCGCTTTGGCAGACGCCAATGGCAAGGTGCTGACCTATCGCTTTAAAGCACCGAAAAATCCGACCATTGCAGTAGCACAGCAAATCGCCGTGAGTCAGGAAGCTCAGATTTTTCTGGTCGTCAGCATCATGGTGCTGATTCTGCTGGCCGTGGGGTTGGTCATGGTGGTTCGTAAAAATGGGATTGAAATCAGGAAGGGAGGATGGCGAAAATGAAAAATCGGGATCAGGTTTTATCCGATCTGGGGATTGTTTTCTTTCTGGTTTTAACCTTTATTACCATAACCTTTACCGCCCAGGATTCGGCCCACTATATTCAGAATTTAGTGATGTTGAACGTTACCTTTCTGGTGATCCTAATTACTTATTTCAGTAATATAACCCTGGGGCTGGTCACCAATGGGATCGTGATTTTTTTCTATATCTCTTACACGATTTTTCTGGTGCTGGTCAATGGTGAACCCCTGACGGCTTCCTCATATTTCTGGATTGTGCTGCTGCCCCTGTTCACCTATGTGGTCAGCTTAATGACCGGAAGAAATCTGGCGCTGCAGAACCGGGTTAAAGAGCTGGAAGATGAAAATGTCAGTTTGTCCACCGTCGATCCGGCTACCGGGCTGCGGAATTTTCGAACCCTGATCAGCGATGCCAAAATTTTCATTGGTATGTCAAAACGGGGACAGATTGAGTTATCGTTGATGATGATCAAATTTCGACATTATAAAGAAATCAAACGAATTCTGGGAGAAGAGCGGTTGCCGCTGTTTATCCGTCAGATGACAGAGGTGATGCATCGCAGTCTGCGGGCCGAAGATACTCTCTATCTGGTCGAAAAAGACGATATCACCTTTGGCCTGTTTTTAATCACCGATACGGCCGGAACAAAAATTGTCGAAAACCGGATCAGGAGTCACATGAAAAGCGAAGAATTTTATACCATTACGGCCCCTTATGAGGTGGAAATTGATCTAAAAATCGGAGTGTTCCATTGTGATGAGTGTAAATCGGGGGAAGCGGTTTCGCCGCTGGAATTTATTGAAAAAGCCCGAAAAGAAATGGAATACGATGTCGGTTAGGTCTGAAATAGTTTCATGAGTTATAAAAAACCAGGATTTATAGTGCTTAGGCACAAAAATCCTGGTCTTTTTTCTACAAGTTAAAATATTCGGCGATGGCCGTACAGATGCGTTGGGACGTTTTACCATCGCCATAGGGGTTAGCGGCATGGGCCATGGTCTGGTAGGCGTCGGGGTCGTCCAGTAACTGCTGGGTGATTCGGATAATGTCCCTTTTATCAACACCGCCCATCACAACGGTTCCGGCAGCGACAGCTTCGGGCCGCTCGGTTTCGTGGCGCAGCACCACGACTGGCTTGCCCAGCGCCGGGGCTTCCTCCTGAATGCCTCCGGAATCGGTGAGCACCAGATAGGCACGACCCATCAGGTTGGACATTTCGCTGTAATCCAGGGGCGCCAGAATATGAACCCGGTCAAGATCAGCGAGCAACGGCAGGGCTGTTTCGGCAATCAGGGGATTGGGATGCATCGGAAAAACCACCTCCACATCCGGATTGGCCAGAACCAGTTCACGGACGGCAGAGAAAATCTGTTTCATCGGCGAACCGATATTTTCCCGGCGGTGGGAGGTCAATAAAAATACCCGTCTGTTTTGATAGTCGATGGTGTTAAGAAGTGGGTTTTCAAAACGGTAGTCGGCCTTAACAGTCATGAGTAATGCATCGATGACCGTATTGCCAGTAATAATAATCTGGCTTTGGGGAATATCTTCCCGGATCAGATTATCCTGATTGCCGACGGTGGGGCAAAAATGCAGATCCCCCAACTGGCTGATGAGGGTTCGGTTCATTTCTTCCGGGTAGGGGGAGTACTTATTTTTAGTCCGCAGGCCAGCTTCGACATGGCCAATCGGGATCTGTTCATAAAAAGCTGACAGGGCTGCGGCAAAAGCGGTGGTGGTATCGCCATGAACCAGAATCATATCCGGGGCCTCGGCTGCCAGGATCGGTTTCAGCTCGTTCAGAATACAGGCCGTGAGATAGGACAGGGTTTGGCCGGGCATCATCAGGTTCAGATCATAATCTGCGGCGATGGCAAAAAGCGTCAGCACCTGATCCAGCATTTCCCGGTGTTGGGCGGTCAGAGTTACCAGCGTCTGGAAACGGGGATCTTTTTTTAAAGCAATTACCAGCGGCGCCATTTTGATGGCCTCCGGCCGGGTTCCAAAAAGAATCATGAGTTTGATTTTTTTCATGGTTACTCACTTTCATCCTACTTGTCATATCGCAGAAGCGATCACTTGTTATAAACCAGCCCCAGCAGAGCCTGCAGGTTATCGTAGGAGTAGGCATTATTGTTATAGCCGAAACCACCGTAGAAAGGACTCTGGGAATCGGCATTCTGATGCTTTTTAAGTTGGGTTAGGGCGTTGCCGGTTAAAAACTCATTTCCCAGCATCGCACCAATCTGAGCGGCGATGCCGTAGGCGGCTGAAGATTCCTGAGTATCCAGAGCCGCTCCGGTATGGGGATCATAATTAGAATAGAGGGTGCCACTGGCGATCTTTTCTTCCAGCCAATCAATGGATTGGGGGGAATAGATTCCGGCTTGAGCCAGATTCTGGATCACCATCAGGCTGTCCAGAATGTTTATTTTTCCGTCGGCATCGGTATAGCTGCCCTTTTGGGGATCATAGCTTTTATGATGGAGCGGCAGGTTTTCGCCAATAAAACTGCCCAGCAGAATCTGCTGGTTTTTTGTCACGGCTGTGGCGATTTCAGGTTTTGCAGCCGCCAGCATCTGGAGGGCCGAAAGGTTGATATAAGCCACTTCCACGGTTTTATCCTGAGTGGGACTGGTGGCGCTGTAGTAACTAACCAGGTAGTCGGACTGAAACCCCCGGATTGGTAATTGATTTTCCAGCGTCTCAAGAATTTTCGTCGCTGAATCATTGAGCGGCCATTGTTTTTGGGCCAGAATCAGGGTCTGGTAAATTCGCAGATCATCAATGGTGGCTGAAACATCGGTGATCGGATTACTGTTTTCGACGATCCGCCACAACAAAATATCTTCGAAGATCAGATGATCCTGGATATAGTCGGAGGTTTCATAAAAAAGTTGTTGGTCTCCGGTTAAGCGGGCATATTCCAATAATAATCCCATCGACTCAGAAAGAACTTCATGACCGGTCGATAAGTCTCCGGTTTGGGCAGTGTACTGATAATTGGTATAAATGCCGCCATCGGGAGAGGTCAGCTGATTGTGGATAAAGGACTGGCAGTTCAGGGTTTCCCGGGAAAGCGGGCTGATCGGTGTTAATGGGGCAGATTCACAAGCGGTATAATCTGCCAGTTTAGTCGTATCCTCTGGCCGGGAAAAAAAAGATCCCCAAATTACTACAATCAAACCAGCCAGCCCAATAAGAATAAGAACTAACTTAAGTGTTTTTGCCATATTTAAACTTCTTTCGTATTTTTGTTTTGCTTTTCAGCATCACCTTACGAACCAGATTGACAGTTGATGAGACCATAATAATACCGACTGCCAGGGCTCCGGAGATCAACAGGGTGTGAATGCCAGTAGAAATTCCAAGATCAATCTCTCCGTTGATAAAATAAAGCATCGTATAGTAGATACCGCCGCCGGGAACCAGGGGAATCAGGGCCACCGCCAGATAAATGGTGGTGGGGGATTTGGTTAAACGGGCCAGCACCTCGGCATAAAGGGAGATCGCAATGGTTGACAGCAGATAGAGGATGACGTCATTGGAAATCACCAGTTGAAAAACCACGTAAATCAGCTGTCCCAGCATGCCGCCCAGGGCAGAAAGGAGCAGTTTGTTCCGGGGAATATTAAAGACAATGGCAAAGGCCAGGGACGCGCCAAAGGCATATAAGCAGGGTGTAATATAATTCATAGCTTCAACCTCCCCAGAATGGTCGCAATAAACTCAGGGGTACAGCCACCCCGGCGGCAATGGCAGCACCAATCAGCAGAGCCTCAACGCCCTTAGCCAGACCAGAAAGATAATCCCCGGCAATGATGTCACGGATTGAATTGGTAATCGCCAGCCCGGGTACCAGGGTCATAATCGAGCCGATAATAATGGTATTCATATTGGTACTCAGCCCCAGACCGGCCGCAGTTACCGCAACCGTGGAGGCGATTAAGCCACCGACAATATTGGTGAAAAAAACATTGGCCTCAAAGCGACTCATGATATCCATTTGCAGTTTAATTCCAATACCAATCAGAAATCCAACGCAGCTATCCATCAGACTTCCCCCAAAAAACAGGGTGAACATCTGGGAAATAAAGGCGAAAGCTAAAACATGAAGGTAGTAAGGATAAGAGGGGATGGTATCAATGCGTCTGATGTCGGCCAACAGGTCTTTGTAGTTGGTGGGTTCATAGCAGATATGACGGGACAGATGATTAATTTCAGACACCTTGGTCAAATCGATTTTGCGGGAATGAATCCGTCGCGTTCGGGTCAACGGAACCTCGCCTTCCAGGGTGACTGAGATGATGATGGTAGTTGGTACAACGAAAATTTCAGCCTCTTTGGCACCAAGGGCAATACAGATACGATGCATGGATTCTTCCACTCGGTAGGTTTCCGCACCGTTGGAAAGGAGGATAACCCCCATTTCCATGGCAACATGACTGAGTTGGGTAACGGTCATTACAGTTCATCCAGGATCGCATCAAAAATCCGGTGGGCCACCGCTTCTTTGGACAAGAGGGGTAAAGTCTCGGTTTTCTCCAGGGTAATTATCGTCACCCGGTTGGTGGGGGTGTTAAAGCCAGCGCCCTTTTCCTTTAAATTATTGGCCACCATCATATTTACGTTTTTGAAGTAGAGCTTTTCTTTGGTATTCTCGATCATGTTTTCAGTTTCCATCGAAAATCCACAGACAAACTGGTCCGAACGTTTCTTTTCGCCAATGGTTTTAAGGATATCAATGGTCGGTGACAGGTTGATGACTGGCTGCCCATCCCGTTTTTTTATTTTTTCAGTTGCGACTTCAGCGGGCTTAAAATCGGCAACAGCGGCGGCCTTGATGACAATATCCGTTGCTTCAAAATGATCCATCACCTGGGAACACATATCACTGGCTGAAACTACTGGGATAAGAGTGACAAATGCCGGTGGGGTCAGCGCGGTTTTGCCACTGATCAAGGTCACATCGGCACCCCGGAGCATGGCTGCCTGAGCCAGGGCATAACCCATTTTACCGCTGGAATGATTAGTGATGTAGCGGACCGGGTCGATGGCCTCGCAGGTGGGACCGGCGGTAATCATGATTTTTTTTCCGCTGAGATCATGAAAAAAGGCAATTTCCCTGAGGATATGATTAATTAACAGTTCCTCATCGGGAAGCTTGCCAGCGCCGACATCCTTGCACGCCAGCATCCCGATTGCCGGATCGATGATCTTATAACCCAATTTTTTGAGACTTTTAAGATTGTTTTGGACAATCGGATTTTCGTACATGGCAGTATTCATGGCCGGCGCAATAAATTTAGGGCAATGGCAGGCCATGATGGTGGTGGTGAGCATATCGTCGGCAATCCCGGCATTGATTTTGCCGATGACATTGGCTGAAGCCGGGGCCACCATAAAAAGATCGGCTTTTTTGGCGAGGCTGATATGGGCCACATCATATGAGATGTTTCGGTCAAAGGTGTCAACAATGCACTTGTTGCCAGTTAAACTCTCAAAGACCAGGGGGGCAATAAATTCCTGGGCATTTTTGGTCATAATAACTTGAACATCGCAACCCATTTTGGTCAGACTGCTGGCCACATTGGCCATTTTATAGGCGGCGATACTTCCGGTAATGCCCAGAACAATGGTTTTATTTTTTAATAGATTTTTCATCGGCTTTCCTTTTCCAACTGTTTTCATTAATTTTCATAATCATTATACCAAACCCGAGGGTCAGGAGTAAATATAAGTTTTTTTGTAATTTTTTATTGTAATAAAATAAAAAAGGCGTTAAAATATAGATGCATTGTATCCGGCATGACTGGAACGATAGCGGGAGGTAAAAATGAAAAAAATTAAGACCAACGATTTGGTCAAACTATCTTTTTTTGTGGCGATTATCGTTTTGTTGGCAGTTACACCGTTTCTTGGCTATATCCCCTTGGGATTCACCCGGGCTACCATTATTCATATTCCGGTAATAATTGGAAGTATTATTTTGGGACCATTCTATGGTGCTTTTTTGGGATTTGTTTTTGGACTGACCAGCTTAATCAATAATACCTTTAACCCCACGGTGACATCATTTGTGTTCACCCCTTTCTATTCCCTGGGAACCTATTCTGGTAATTTCTGGAGTCTGGTAATCTGTTTTGTTCCTAGAATTCTGGTTGGCGTGGTGCCCCATTATGTTTTTAAGGGTATAAAGAAAGTAAATAACAATGATGTATTGGCATTAAGTATTGCTGGAGTTGCCGGATCATTGACCAATACCCTGTTGGTTATGAACTTTATTTATCTGTTTTTTGGTCAAAGTTATGCAGAGGTAAAAAATGTGGCATTATCGACATTGTACGGCGTCATTCTGTCAGTGATAGCCATTAATGGTATTCCCGAAGCGATTGTGGCGGGAATTCTCACCACTGCCGTTTGTAAAGCGTTGTTGCGATATACCAGTAAACCAGCTCTGCAATAAGCGGTGGGACTAAAATTTTAAAATACCCATTAAACTGTTTCGGATGAAAGTTCTGAAGCAGTTTTTTTATTGCATTAAATTAATTTTATTACTTTGATATCCTAGTAAAAGATTATATAATGAAGATAAAATAACCGCAGGTAAGAAAAAGGAGTTATGATGAAAAAGATTAACAAAGTTCTTGGTTTGGTACTGATTTTGTTAATGGTGACGGGATGTTGGGGATCCATGGCCTTCGCGGCAACCATCAATGATGATCAGACCATTACCCTTAAAATCATTCACACCAATGATACCCATTCCCGTTATACCTACAGTGTCAAAAATAACACCATCGGATACGCCAAGCTTAAGACCATTATCAATCAGGAGAGTCCTGATTTAACTGTTGATGCCGGGGATATCTTTCATGGCCAGTCCTTTGCTACCATCGAAACCGGCGGTTCGATTGCCGAACTGATGGCGGCGGTAGGCTTTGATGCCATTGCCCCGGGGAATCATGATTTTAATTATGGGAGTTCGCGATTGTTGGAATTGGGAATCATGTCCAACACTAAAATTCTGGGCAACAATGTGACCGAAAGTGATTCCGGAAGTCCTTTTTTTAATGATGACTATTTGATCAAAGAAATTGCGGTTGACGACGAGATCTTAAAAATCGGCGTGTTTGGACTGATCAGTCCGGACATTTATGGGGATACGGCTCCATCTAATGTCGCCGGGCTGACCTTTGGCACCCGGGAGTCTGTCATTGCCACGGCTCAGCAAGCAGTAGCGGCTCTAGAAGCCCAGGGCTGCGATATGATCGTTGCGCTGACGCACATCGGTGATTCGGACAATGGCACGTTGATGCGCAGCGATGCCATCGCTGAGGGCGCCCCGGGTATTGATGTAATGATCGATGGTCATACCCATGATGTTGAAAACCGTGATGTCAATGGCACCCTGATTGTCCAAACCGGATGTTATTCCAGTGCAGTGGGGGCGGTTGAGATCACCCTGAACAAAGCGGCCGACCAGCCGGAGTCTGAGGATAGCAGCTATACCATTAAAAGTAAAACAGCCCGCCTGACAACCGTGGCTGAGGCATCGGATGATCTTATTCTGGCTGACCCGACGGTGGCAGCTCTGACGGCAGCCATCGAAGCCCGCGAAGATCCCATAAAAAAACAGGTGGTGGGTGAAACACCAATAAAACTTGGCGGCAGTACCGATAATATCTGGCAGGATGTCCGTTTGGGAGAACTGAATTTGGGAAGAGCGCTGGCTGACAGCTATCGTTTTGTTACAGGAGCAGATATTGCCATTGAGAATGCCGGGGGAATCCGGGCTCAGATCCCGGCCGGCGAGATTAATAAAGGTCAGGTCATCGACGTACTGCCCTTTGGAAATTATCTGGTAACCAAGTCAGTTTCGGGAGCTGACATTAAAAAAATGCTGGAAACCAGCATCGAGATAGGTGTCAATAACCAGATTGCCAAAGATAAAAATGATAATTCATGGCCAGCAAACAGTGGCAGTTATCTCCAATGGAGTGGCATCACGGCCCAGTACGATTTATCCAGACAGGTAGGAACTCGGGTCTTTTCGGCAAAAGTCGGCGGTATCGAGATGAATGATGAGCAGATGTACAAATTAGCCTGTAATAATTATCTGGCCACCAGCAATGATTATCCGGGTTTAAAAGCAGCGGATATTATTAATGAGTATTCAGCCTGTGATGAATCATTTATCAACTATCTGCAGACTGCTGGCGCCGATCGTTTTATGACAGCGATCAATACACCAAATGTGACGGTGGGAACAGGACCTGAACCGCAGCCAGCTCCCCAGCCTGCGCAGAAACAGTCGAGCACGAATCCGCGAACCGGCTATCAACCATGGAGCTGGGCGATGTTATTTCGCTTAGTTTTCAGTTTATAAAAAAGGCGGTGCAGACATCAACAAAAAAATGAACCTTCAGGCGATAATGGCGCTGGCGATTGAGACTGCAAAAGCAGGGGCTGTCAGGGGTGAGGTTCCCATTGGGGCAGTGCTGGTTTGTGATGACAAAATCATTGCCCGGGCTCATAATCTCAAAGAAACCTTGGCCGATCCCACTGCTCATGCTGAAATATTGGTGATCCGCGAAGGTGCTGAAAAACTGGGGCGCTGGCGATTGGACGACTGTCAGTTATATGTCACGGCTGAACCCTGTGTGATGTGCATGGGAGCGGTTATTCAGGCTCGGATTCCAATGCTGGTTTATGGCGCCACCGAAAAAAAATATGGCGGCGTGGAATCCACGGCCAGTCTTGGGCATCACCCAATGTTGCCAAAACAGATGGAGATTTACGCAGGGATTTGTGAAGCTGCCTGCGAAGAACTGCTGACTACTTTTTTTGAGAATTTGAGAACGGCAGAAAACGGTTGAATAGTGTTTTATTTTGATTGCGATCAGACTAAGCGGCAATGTGGCAAAGGCCTAAAAACAGCTAATTTTTTAGATAGACCGATTAAAGGGAACGATTATTTTGAAGGATTTGATATTCAGACGATTCTTAATCAGGTAGTAACCGTATAAGATAATGTTCGGCGATGTATCCAGGATCAATTTGAAGGAATTTGACCTTGATAAAAAAATAGAAAAATGATAAAATGTTTTTAAAATAGAAACAATTGTGTTTCTATCGAGAACAATATCCCAAACTGAATTGATTTAATTATAAGGAGAAAGACGATGAATCAAAAATCACAGGTTTATTTTACAACGCTGCGAACGACAGGATCGAATAACATTTTAAAAAAGCTGGAAAAACTGGTCACTGCGGCTGGAATGATGGACATTGATTTTGAAAACAAATTTGCAGCAATTAAGATCCATCTGGGTGAGCCGGGAAATCTGGCCTATCTTAGACCCAATTACTCCAAAGTCATTGTCGATATGGTTAAGGAAAAGGGCGGAAAACCATTTCTGACTGATTGCAATACCCTTTATGTGGGACGACGTAAAGACGCCCTGGAGCACCTCGATGCCGCCTACGAAAATGGCTATAACCCCTTTGCCACAGGTTGTCATGTAATTATTGGCGATGGTCTGAAAGGCACCGATGACATTGAGGTGCCACTCGCAGGCGGCGAATGTGTGGCCACGGCCAAAATTGGCCGGGCGATTATGGACGCCGATGTCTTTATCTCGATGACTCATTTCAAAGGCCACGAAAATACCGGCTTTGGTGGCGTCCTGAAAAACATCGGTATGGGTTGCGGTTCCCGGCGGGGAAAAATGGAAATGCATTCCAACAGTAAACCCTTTGTAAAAGAAAAGAAGTGTCGGAGTTGTGAAATGTGCGGTAAGATCTGTGCGGTCCAGGCCATTTCTTATGGGAAAGAAGATGGTAAAGCCAGCATCGACCACAACATTTGCGTCGGCTGTGGCCGCTGTATTGGAGTCTGTCCTTTTGATGCCATCTCACCCAAATATGATGAAAGCAATGATATCCTCAATAAAAAAATTGCCGAATATACCAAGGCCGTGTTGGATGGACGTCCTCATTTCCACATCAGCTTTGTTATCGATGTTTCACCAAACTGTGATTGCCATATCGAAAATGATCTGCCAATCATTCAGGACGTCGGCATTTTTGCCTCCATCGACCCGGTGGCCCTGGATATGGCCTGCGCGGATGCCTGCAATAACGCCCGGATTCTCCGGGGCAGCTGTGCGGAGGAACGGATTATTGAGAATGAAGAAAAGGATCTGTCAGAACTGGATGTGTTCACCCTGGTTCATCCGGATACAAACTGGAAGGTTTGTGTTGATCATGCCGTCAAGCTGGGTCTGGGCAATAAGGAATACGAAATTACCGAGGTTTAAGAGGATGCTTTACGATGGCTCAATATAGAAACCGATATCATGATTTCTTTAATATTTTGTGATTGACAAAGGCAAAATAAATAGATATAATGACTCAAATACAAAAGTTGTGATTGAAAAATAACTAAATAAAATAACTGCTATGACCAAGAGAAAGATACCAAAAATTGTATTTTAGAGAGTTGGAGGATGGTGTAATTCCAATAGTACAATGGTATGTAATACTCACTTGCGAGCTGCCAACCTGAAAATTTACCCAATTAGTAGGGAAGGCCGTGATCCCATCCGGGACGTCAACGTTAAATGACTATGGTTAGGTGCGCCTTGCGTTCAGACCAGAAGAGGAAATAGTTGTAAAGCTATTTCGAATTTAGAGTGGTACCGTGGATACTTATATCCGCCTCTGTTGTTATACAGAGGCGGATTTTTTTAGTTAATAAAAGCTATCAGATAACAATTGGTCGGTACAATTTACACGACATACGTGAGTATATAATGGTCACATCAAGTGAATTTATATAATTAGAAAATTGAATTATTAAAACATTTCAAGGAGGAAATTTAAAAATGGCAAAATTATTTTACGACGCAGATTGTAATCTGGGGTTACTCGATGGAAAAACAGTTGCAATTATTGGATACGGAAGTCAGGGTCATGCCCATGCACTGAATCTGAAAGAATCAGGTGTGAATGTTATTGTTGGTCTTTATGAAGGTAGCAAGTCATGGCCAATCGCTGAAGAAGCAGGATTAAAAGTTATGACTGCAGCTGATGCCACAAAAGCAGCAGATATCGTCATGATTCTTCTTCCTGATGAAAGACAGGCAGCGATCTACAAGGAAAGCATTTTACCAAATCTTGAAGCAGGCAACAGCCTTGTCTTTGCTCATGGTTTCAATATTCATTACGGCCAGATCATTCCACCAGCTGACGTCAATGTCTTCATGATCGCACCAAAAGGACCAGGACACACAGTCAGAAGTCAGTATCAGGAAGGTCGCGGGGTTCCCTGTCTGATTGCCGTTTACCAGGATCCATCAGGCAATACTCATGATCTGGGCTTAGCTTATGCTTCTGGAATCGGCGGTGGTCGTGCCGGTATCCTTGAAACAACTTTTAAAGAAGAAACCGAAACCGATTTATTCGGTGAACAAGCTGTTCTTTGCGGCGGGGTAACAGCGTTGATGAAAGCTGGTTTTGATACCTTGGTAGAAGCTGGATACCAACCGGAAAGTGCCTATTTTGAATGTGTCCATGAAATGAAACTGATCATCGACTTAGTTGTCCAGGGTGGATTAGGCTACATGCGATATTCCATCAGTGATACGGCTGAATATGGTGATTACATCACTGGCAGCAAAATCATCACTGAGGACACCAAAAAAGCCATGAAGGGTGTTCTTAATGACATTCAAGATGGTACCTTTGCCCGTAACTGGATCCTTGAAAACCAGGCTAACCGACCATACTTCAATGCCGTCAGACGGATTGAAACTGAAACTCAGGTTGAAAAAGTTGGCGCTGAGCTACGAACCATGATGTCTTGGATTAAAAAATAATTTAGAGACTGATGAACTACCGCACCGACCAATTGTTAATCTGTTGCTCGCTCCGGGATCGGACAGGCGATGCCATGTCCGCCCCGATGCGTACAATACGCGAACAATTGTCGGTACAGGGTTATCCGTACGGCATAATAAAAGGCAGAAGACCTTCTGCCTTTTTTTAAAACAAAAAAACAAAATAATTAGGAGGAGATGCAATGAGCAGAATCGTAAAAATATTTGATACCACCCTTCGAGATGGGGAACAATCGCCGGGTTGCAGTATGAACCTGAAAGAAAAATTAGAGATGGCGAAACAACTCGAACGTTTGAGAATTGACGTCATTGAAGCTGGATTTGCCATTGCATCTCCTGGTGATTTTGAATCGGTTCAACTGGTTGCTAATGAGATTAAAAATGCCACTGTCGCCAGCTTGGCCCGCAGTACCGAAAAAGATATCACCACCGCCTATGAAGCCTTAAAAGGTGCGGTTAACCCGCGGATTCATTATTTCTTGGCAACTTCGGACATTCACATGGAATACAAGCTGCGGATGTCCCCGGAAGCGGTGCTGGAAAAAGCCATTGCGATGGCCAAATTTGCCCGAAACCTTTGCGGTGAGGTCGAATTCTCTGCCGAAGATGCTTCCCGGACCCGGCCGGAATTCTTATATCAGGTGCTGGAAGGGGTTATCAATCAAGGGGTTACCATAGTAAACGTCCCGGATACGGTCGGTTATACCACCCCTGGTGAATATTTTAAATTTATAGAAGGTATCCGCAACAATGTACCGAACATCGATAAGGCCACCATTTCTGTCCATGTTCATGACGATCTGGGGCTGGGGGTGGCCAACTCGCTGGCTGCTATTCAGGCGGGGGCCGGTCAGGTGGAATGTACGGTTAACGGCATTGGTGAACGGGCCGGAAATGCAGCCCTGGAAGAAATTGTCATGGCCCTTAAAACCCGCTACGATGTTTACCAGGTAGATACCAATATTGATACCACCCAAATCTATCGTTCCAGTCGTTTGTTATCCAAGTTAACTGGGGTTCGGGTGCAGCCGAATAAAGCCATTGTCGGCGAAAATGCCTTTGCCCATGAATCAGGTATCCATCAGCATGGAATGATGGCCAATAAAGAAACCTATGAAATCATGACGCCGGAATCGATCGGCTTAAAAGAAAACAAAATGGTGCTGGGTAAACACTCCGGCAAGCATGCTTTTGTAGATAAACTCACCTCGCTGGGTTATACCTTAAGCGATGAAGAGGTGCTGGATTTATTCAATCAGTTCAAGGTTCTGGCGGATAAGAAAAAAGTCATTTCTGATAAAGATATTCTGGCCCTGGTCGAACAAAAACAATTGGCCATTCCCGAAGTTTACTCCCTGGACACCGCCGCCACTATCCGATTGCGGAAAAATGGCGATCTTATCGAAGGCGTATCGCTGGCTGATGGACCGATCAGCGCCGGGTTTAAAGCCATCAGCGAATTGGTTGACTGTGAGTTGACCTTGATTGATTATGGGGTTACTGCGGTTACCGACGGTACAGATGCCCAGGGTGAAGCACAGGTGAAAATTTCAGACGGCACCCATGTTTATCATGGCCGGGGGTTGAGCACCGATATCATCGATGCCAGCTTGAAAGCTTATGTTGACGCCGTAAACCAGATGCTTTACATAAAAGACAGTCAAAGCAAAGAAATCCAGGAACAAACAAGTTCAAAACCGTGATAAGGGGGAATTGGAATGTCAGAAAAAATATTAGTCTTTGATTCAACCCTCAGAGATGGGGCCCAGGCCGAAGGAATATCCTTCTCGGTAGAAGACAAAATCCG
>PGZR01000034.1 GCA_002841405.1 Firmicutes bacterium HGW-Firmicutes-4
GATACCTGTAAAGGTTGCGGAATCTGTGCTAAAAAATGTCCTGCAGACGCAATTACTGGTGAAAAGAAAAAACCATACACCATTGATACCGCAAAATGTATTAAATGTGGTGCCTGTATTGAAGCCTGTCCATTTGGCTCCATTTCCAAGGGTTGATTAGGAGGTCATTAAAACAATGAAAGAAGTAACATTTAAAATAAACGGTCAGGAAATGACTGTTCCAGAAGGAACAACCATTTTAGAAGCTGCCAGAACTAGCAATATCGATATCCCCACTCTTTGTTATCTGAAAGATGTTAACGAAATTGGTGCATGTCGGATGTGTTTAGTTGAAATTGCCGGAGCAAGAGCTTTACAAGCAGCTTGTGTTTACCCAGTTGCCAATGGCATCGAAGTATTGACAAACTCTCCTGCAGTAAGAAAGGCAAGACGTGTCAATCTTGAATTAATCCTTTCAAACCATAATCGTGAATGTACAACCTGTATTCGTAGCGAAAACTGTGAATTACAATCGTTGGCAACTGATCTGGGCGTTTCTGAAATTCCCTTTGAAGGCGACAAATCAGGAACTTTAGTTGATGATTTGTCTACATCAGTAGTTCGTGACGAAACCAAATGTATCCTTTGCAAGCGTTGTGTATCTGTTTGTACAAACGTTCAAAGTGTTGCTGTACTTGGTAGCGTCGGTCGAGGCTTTACATCACAGGTTCAACCAGTATTTAATAAATCTCTGGCTGAAGTTGGCTGTATTAACTGCGGACAATGTATTATCAACTGTCCAGTTGGAGCATTAAAAGAAAAATCAGATATCCAACGTGTTTGGGATGCGATCGCAGATCCTTCAAAAACCGTTATCGTTCAAACAGCTCCAGCTGTACGAGCCGGTTTAGGCGAAGAATTCGGATATCCAATGGGAACATCAGTTACCGGTAAAATGGCAGCTGCGCTGCGAAGACTGGGATTTGATAAAGTCTTTGATACCGATTTTGGTGCTGACGTTTGTATCATGGAAGAAGGAACAGAACTGATCGGTCGTGTGACTGGTGGTGGCGTTCTGCCAATGATTACATCTTGTTCACCAGGTTGGATTAAATTTATTGAAACATACTATCCAGAAGCAATCCCACATCTTTCTAGCTGTAAATCACCACAAAATATTACTGGTGCTTTATTAAAAAGCCATTATGCACAAGCTAACGGCATTGATCCTAAAGATATGGTTGTTGTTTCGATCATGCCTTGTACAGCTAAAAAATACGAAGTACAACGAGAAGAGTTATGTACAGATGGCAACGCCGATGTAGATATTTCCATCACAACCCGTGAATTAGCTCGAATGATCAAAGAAGCGCGAATCTTGTTTAATAAATTACCAGATGAAGACTTCGACGATTACTATGGTGAATCCACAGGTGCTGCGGTTATCTTCGGTGCTACCGGTGGTGTTATGGAAGCGGCTGTCAGAACAGTTGCTGACGTATTAAATAAAAAAGACATTCAAGAAATTGAATATCAAGTTGTTCGTGGTGTCGACGGCATCAAAAAAGCCAGCGTTGATGTAACCCCAGATTTAAAAGTAAATCTGTTAGTTGCTCATGGCGGAAGCAATATCCGCGAAGTCATGGAAATGCTTAAAGCTGGCGAACTGGCTGATACTCACTTCATCGAATTGATGGCCTGCCCAGGCGGCTGTGTCAATGGTGGTGGACAACCAATCGTATCTGCAAAAGATAAGATGGATGTTGATATCCGAGTTGAAAGAGCAAAAGCCCTTTATGATGAAGATGCCAATGTATTAACCTACCGAAAATCTCACCAGAATCCTTCCGTTATCCGTCTTTACGAAGAATACCTGGAAGAACCAAACAGCCACAAAGCTCATCACTTATTACACACATCTTACTCAGTAAAACCAAAATTGGTTTAATTGCAGTTAAATAAACGAAAAATAAAATAAACACAAAAAAAGGCCCAATAATGGGTCTTTTTTTGTGCTATAATTAAGGCATGAATATGAATGAAACAAAGCAAAGGGGGACGGTTATTCTTGTGCTTTCGTGCAATATTTAATCAAAAGAGCACAAAAGAACCGTCCCTCTGCGCGTATTAATCTTCAAAAACAGGAGCAAAGCATGGAAATCATTAAGGGTACGGTGGAGCACATCGTCTTTAGAAATAGCAACAACGGCTACACCGTAGCGCATTTCGATATCGACGGCGATCTGGTCACCGTGGTCGGCAATTTCGACGAACTGAATCATGGGGAATACCTCAAACTCACCGGCTACTGGACAGAGCATAAAAACTACGGGGATCAGTTTTGTATGGAAACCTATGCGATGGAAATACCCACCTCAACCGAAGGCATTACCCGCTATCTATCATCCGGTATTCTACCTGGTATCGGCGAAAAAACCGCCAAAGCCATCGTTGCCCGGTTTGGCGAAGAAACCCTTGATATTCTGGATAACAATCCGGAGCGGCTATCTGAAATTAAAGGCATCGGGAAGAAAACCCTGGCCGCCATTAAAGAAGTATACCATGAACAGCGAGAGGTCCGACAGATCATGATCCAGATTCAGGACTATGGCATCTCTGCCAACTGGGCCATGAAGCTCTATAAAACCTACAAATTTGACACCATCTCGGTGCTGCTGAATAATCCTTACCAGATGATCGACGATATCCGTGGTATTGGTTTTAAAATCGCCGATCAGATTGCCAATCATCTGGGCTTTGAAGAGAACAGCCCCGGTCGGATCCTGGCAGGGATTAATTATTCACTGGGCGAATGCTATAATCGTGGCAACACCTATATGACCGAAACTGAGCTGATCCAGACCAGCTCCCGGATCCTCGGAGTAAATGAAGACGAGATTAACGCCCAATTGGGGGAACTGGTTTTAATGGGACGGATCATCCAGGAGGAAGTGGCCGACCAGCGCGTTTATTATCCCCGTAATCTTTACGAAGCCGAGGACAACGCCGCTCTTTCGATGGCCAGAATCAGCCAGATGACCTATAAAATTGCCAACGTTGACATTGACGCTAAAATTAAAGACTACGAACGGGATGTCTCGATCACCCTGGATAATAAACAGCGGGAAGCGATAGCGGCTGCCATGGATAACGGAGTGATCATCATCACCGGTGGACCGGGCACCGGAAAGACCACCATCATCAACGGTATCGTCCGGATTTTTAAAGATCTGGGTTTGAAAACCGTCTTAGCTGCACCCACCGGCCGGGCGGCCAAACGGATTACCGAAACCACCGGTAATGAAGCCAAAACCATCCATCGCCTGCTGGAATACGAATACAGCCAGGACGACGATTTTCCCAGCTTCAGCAAGGACGAAACCAATCCCCTGGAAGTCGATGCTATCATCGTCGATGAGTCGTCGATGATTGATATTTTATTGATGGATAGTCTGCTGATGGCTGTCCAGCCCGGCACCCGACTGATCATGGTGGGGGATGCCGACCAGTTGCCATCGGTAGGCCCGGGAAATGTTTTAAAAGACATCATTGAAAGCGGGGCCGTCAAGGTTCTCAGTCTCGACCGGATCTACCGCCAATCGGATGAAAGCATGATTTCCGTTAACGCCTATGAAATCAACCACGGCCAGATCCCTGATATTAACAACGATTCGGATTTTTTGTTCCTCAATAAAAACGACGGCGATAAGCTGCTTCGGGATATCCTGGAGCTGGTCACAAACCGGCTTCCCATCGCCAAAGGTTTTGATAGCATCCATGATATCCAGGTGATCTCACCGATGAAAAACGGCAAGGTGGGGGTTATCAACCTGAACCGGGAGCTCCAGGCGGTTCTCAATCCGGCCCGGGAAGATCGTCTCCAGCGTGAATTTGGGATGGTCATTTACCGGGAAGGAGATAAGGTCATGCAGATCAAAAACAATTACCGGATCAAGTGGGAAGACACCGTATCGCTAGAACAGGGCGAAGGGATCTATAACGGCGATATCGGTATTTTGGAAAACATCAGTAATCGGGAAAAATCTTTCGCCATCCTCTTTAACGACGGTAAGCGGGTGACCTATGATTTCGACCAAATGGACGAAATCACGCATGCCTATGCCATGACTGTCCACAAAAGCCAGGGCAGCGAGTTCCCGGTGGTAGTCATGCCGATCGTCGGCGGGCCACCCCTCTTTCTTAACCGCAAGCTCCTCTATACCGCCGTCACCCGGGCTAAAAAACTGCTTATTTTAATGGGCAACCAGTACGTTTTCCGGCAAATGATCAAATCCACCGAATCCCAAAATCGTCAAACTGCCCTCCGGGACCGCATCATCACCTACATCAACCACCCGATGGTGTAAGTAGGGCGTGACATGGGGACGTTACGCCTGTCAGCCCATCGGGATGAAAGGCGAAATGTCCCCATGTCATGCCCGAGCAGAGTAGTATATTACAAAAGTATGACAAACGAAATGTCCCCATGTCACATATTTCCGTAAGGCCGATCCGTCTTCGCCCAAAAAGAGGTAACCATGAATTTAAAACAAACCCTCCTGACCTTTCTCGAAAACAACCTCTTTCTGAAAAACGGCACCTGCCCCATCTGTGGCAAGGTGCTTTTTGTCACCGACCGGTTTTTATGCCATCAATGCGAAGACGATTTGCCACGCATCAATAACCCCACCTGTGTCCGTTGCGGCCGGCCCATTTTTGACGCCGCTCGCACGATCTGCATCCCCTATGCCAAACTCAAGCTGCCTTTTTCTAGTGGCTATGCCTATCTCAATTATGCAGATTCCGGAAAAAAACTGGTCCATGCCATCAAATTTAGCGACCGTCCCCACCTGGGCATCTGGGTCGGCACCCAAATGGGAGCGGCTATGGTACAGTGCCATTGGATCAATGACGTGGATCTGATCATTCCGGTTCCGCTGCACTCCAACCGCCAGTCAGAACGGGGTTATAACCAGAGTGAAAAGATCGCTCAGGGCATCCAGAAAGGTTTAAGTCAAAAAATGACTAAAGTCCCGGAACTGAGCACCCGAATCCTGATTCGCAGCCGGGACACGCCCCATCAGATCGGCCAGGGCCGGGAAGAACGGCTTCGCAATCTCACCGGCGCATTCAATGTTGAACACATTGAGTCCATCCAAAATAAAACCATCCTGCTGGTGGATGATGTTCTCACCACCGGTGCCACCCTGGCTGAAACCAGTGCCACCCTCCTGGAAGCCGGAGCCGCTCAGGTTTGTATCGCGACCCTCTGCGCCGTTGCAGAATAGCATTAAAGATTCTTAAAAAGACCCGTCCAGGGCCTTTTTTTGTGGCGAATCTCAAAAAATAATGGTATGATGAAATTCATATAAAAAAGTTAGGAAGTAATCATATGAATAATACCATCAAAAAACTACAAGCCATAATGGCGATCGAAAATATAAAAGAAAATGAACCCATGAAAAACCATACATCCTTTAAGGTTGGGGGTCCGGCAGACCTTTTTTTAATGCCCCAGTCCCGGGCAGAATTGCAAGCCGTACTGGAAATCTGCAAAGAATCCCAAAACCCCCTCTATATTATGGGCAACGGTAGCAACCTGATCGTCCGGGATAAAGGTTACAGTGGCATCATCATCAACACCAAAGCCCTTAACCAGGTTGAAACAGTGGGGGAAACTCTGATTGCCGAACCGGGAATCAGTCTGAAAGATCTGGCCAACGTGGCCCTGAAAGAAAAACTTACCGGCCTGGAATTTGCCTCCGGCATTCCCGGCAGTCTGGGTGGTGCCGTCACCATGAATGCCGGCGCCTACGACGGCGAAATGAAGGGAATCATTAAGAACATCACTGTTATTACCGAAGATGGCAGTCTGAAAACTATTCCTGCCGATCAGTGTAATTTTGGCTACCGATCCAGCATCCTGCAACAACACCATTGGGTCCTGGTCAGTGTCGAACTGGGTCTGAAAAATGGCGACTACCAACAAATTAAAGCAAAAATGCTGGATTTAAATGACCAACGTCAAAGCAAGCAACCGCTGGAATACCCCAGTGCCGGCAGCACCTTTCGCCGACCAGTGGGCTACTATGCCGGAAAACTGGTTCAAGACGCCGGTTTTAGAGGTTATGCCATCGGCGGGGCCCAGGTTTCCGAAAAACACAGCGGCTTTGTCATTAATAAAGGCGGCGCTACCGCTGCTGATATCTTAAACCTCATCGCGGCCATCCAGTCCGCCGTTAAAGACCAATTTGACGTCGACCTGAAAACCGAAGTCATCGTCATCGGAAATGACTAAGTAGGGTGTGTCATGGGGACGCTACGCCTGTCAGCCCGTCGGGATGAAAGGCTAAATGTCCCCACGTCATGCCCGGGTAACGTTGTTTAATTAAAGAAATATCCCATGTCTCACGACTATATAAGGAACAACATGAAAATAACACATGATATGCACACCCATACAACCTATAGCCATGGCAAAAATACCATTGCTGAAATGGTGGCGCAGGCCCGCGAAATCGGCCTGAAAGCGATCACCATTTCCGACCACGGCCGCAGTCATCCGATGTTTGGGGTGCGAAAAAAGAAGTTTGCCAAAATGCGGGCCGAAATTGATGCCCTCAATCAAAAATATGACGATATTGATATTTATCTCTCGGTTGAATCCAACATCACCGGAGCCGAAGGCAACATTGATATCAAAGAAGAAGAAAAGCAATACTGCGATTGGATCTCAGCCGGATACCATTACGGTTATATCCCTGCCAGTGTCAAAGATGTTTTTATGTTTTCCATACCCAATTATGCTGCTCGATTGCTGCCTTTTCTAAGAAAAGCGGTGGTGGATATGAATACCCGGACCTATGTAAAAATGATGGAACGCAACGATATTAAATTGGTCACCCATCCCGGGGACAAAATGCCAATTAACATTGAACCAGTGGCAAAGGCCGCCGCTGAACACGGCGTGATCCTGGAAATCAACCCCCGGCATAACCATCTCAACGCCGAGGAAATAAAAATTGCCATGAAATACCCGGTCAGCTTTGCCATTAACAGCGACGCCCACAGCATTGCTGCCCTCGGCGACATGCGTAACACCCCACAAACCATCCAGGCGGCCGGTATCCCCATCAGCCGCATCATCAACATCACCGAATAAGGAGCACAGGGGGACGGTTTTTCTTGTGCATGCAAAAATATTTAAATAAAAGAGCACAAAAGAACCGTCCCCGTGTGCGCCGGTCCCCGTGTGCGCCGGTCCCCGTGTGCGCGCCATCCCGTCGCGTCCTCATGTCACACCCGGACCACATCGTGTAGAAGCAAAGGAGATCCCCATGAAAATCATTATCATCACCGGCATGTCCGGAGCAGGAAAATCCCAGGCCATTCAAATCCTCGAAGATCTGGGCTATTTTTGCGTCGATAACATCCCTCCCCAGCTGATTGTGACTTTCATCAACCTCTGTCAGCAATCCGCCACCGAAATAGAGAAAATAGCCCTGGTAACTGATGTCCGGGGCGATGTATTTCTGGATGGCAAGGATATACCCCTGGCCGAATATAAGGCTGCCAAAGATGATATCAAACTGATCTTTTTAAACGCCCGAGACGAGGTGCTGGTATCCCGGTATCAGGAAACCCGGCGTGATCATCCGTTGACCGATTCCACCAGCAACCTCATCGAAGCCATTCGACAGGAACGAATAAGTCTGGAACATTTCAGAGAAATGGCCGATGAGATCATTGATACCTCGGATATAAAGGTCAATGAACTCAGAGAACAGCTAGAAAAAATTGTTGAAATCGATCGTGATCATTCCAAACCAAAAGTAAAAATCTATTCTTTCGGTTTTAAATATGCCAGTCCCATGGGTGCAGATTTTGTTTTTGATGTCCGATTTCTGCCCAATCCTTTCTATAAACAGGAACTGAGAAATCTAACCGGCGAAGATCAACCCGTCAGAGATTATGTGATGTCTTTCCGGGAAGCCCAGATCTTCTATGATAAACTGCAGGATTTAATGGAATTTGTCATTCCTCAATTTGCCAAGGTTTCTAAAAATACGGTCGAAATTGCCATCGGCTGCACCGGCGGCCAGCATCGATCGGTTACCTTTGCCTACCTGTTAAACAAAGCCCTAAAAGAAAAAGGCTACGAAACAACCCTCAAACACCGGGACATCAAAAGAAACCGGCTCGACCACTAGGTAGGGTGTGAAAAGGGGACGTTACACCTGTCAGCCCGATAGGGATGACAGGCGAAATGTCCCCTTGTCACAGCCGGGCAACACGGTGTATTTCTGAAATACGAAATGTCCCCATGTCATACGGGCATCGCTCTAAATAAACCAAAGAACATTAATAAAGGATGTGATTTCATGGATATGAAAGAATATATAAGGGAGTTTACCTTGAAAGATATTGTCAAAGTGAGAAACCCCAAAGTCGTTGCCATTGGCGGCGGTACCGGTTTATCGGTGATTCTCCGGGGCTTGAAAAAATATACCGATAATCTCACCGCCATTGTCACTGTCGGTGATGATGGCGGCGGATCCGGAAAACTGCGAGAAGAACTGGGTATCCTTCCTCCAGGCGATATTAGAAGCTGCATCCTGGCCCTGGCTGATGACGAAAATGTCATGCAGGAGCTTTTTAACTATCGTTTTCCCGGTGGACCGATGGCAGGCCAGAGTTTTGGGAACCTCTTTCTGGCCGCCATGAATGGCATCAGCCATGATTTTTACGACGCCGTAAGACGCACCTCAGATGTATTACAGATCAAAGGGGAAGTGCTGCCCGTTACCCTATCCCAGATGGTGCTGATGGCTACCCTGAAAAATGGCGATGTTGTCGAAGGTGAATCATCCATTCCCAGAGCTGCCTTAGAAAAACAGAGTCCCATCACCCAGATCTTTTTGAAACAGGATGATATTCGCCCGCTGCCCGAAACCATCGAAGCGATCAAAAACGCCGATATGATTGTCCTTGGTCCCGGCAGTCTTTATACCAGTGTGATTCCGAATCTGCTGGTAAAGGACGTGGCCAGAGCTATTTTCGACAGTCGCGCCCGACGTTTTTACATCTGCAACATCATGACCCAACCGGGAGAAACCGACGGCTACACCCAGGAAGATCATATCCGGGCCATCGAAAATCACCTGGATCAGGCTGAAGGACGGATTTTTGATTATGTGGTGGCTAATATCGGCAATCTGCCTAAAAGTATCGAAGAAAAATATAAAAAGTGCGAAGCCTCCGTGGTTGAAATAACCAGTCCCATCGAACATTACGAGTATGTTCTGGACGACTATGTTGTTATGGAAAACGGCTTTGTCCGCCACGACGCCGACCTCCTGGCCCGCCGTATCTTCGAAACCTATGTCAAGTAGAAAAAGGTGATGATAGGGCATGACTTGGGGACGTTACGAATGTCATCCCATCGGGATGAAAGACGTAGCGTCCCCATGTCAGGCCCGGGCATCGCGGTATATAATGAAAAAACCACAGCCGAAGTGCGCCTGTCATCTCGTAGGGGCGAACCGTGATCGCCCGCAACTCGCACCGAAAGAAAGGAGCCGCCATGACATTTTCAGCCATTCTAAAAAAAGATCTTTCCAAGCTGCCCTTCGGCTCCAAAGCCTGTCAGCGGGCCGAACTGTCCGGGATGATCGGATCCGTGGCGACCATCTCTGTCGGTGAAAACGGAGCCATGGCGATCAGTATCAAAACCGAAAACCCCGCGGTGGCGGCCAGATGCTATCAGCTCATGAAAACGCTGTATCAGATTAAACCAAAAATAAAAATAGAAAAAACCCGGAAATTTAAAGAACACCGGGCCTACCGGGTGGTGGTTGAAGAACCGTGGACAGCCAAGATAATCCTGGAAGACTGTCAGATTTTAAGTTACAATGCCAAGGGCCAGGCGTTTTTTGCCAATCAGGTACCGGAAAAATTCAAAAAGCAGCAAAATCAGACAAAAGCTTATATCCGTGGCGCCTTTTTAGGCAGCGGCTCGGTATCCAATCCTGAAAAAACCTATCACTTAGAATTGGTTGGCAAGAAAAACCCCTCAGCAAATAAAAGAATCGATAAGAAAATCGAACGCAGCCCGGCTACAGGCACTGAACAATGCGCTTATCTGCAAAGCATCAAAACAATTCTCGACAACTATGAGATTAAGTCGAACCTCATCCACCGTAAGTCACATTGGGTGCTTTACCTCAAAGAAGGAGGCAGCGTGGCGGATTTTCTCAGTGTTATCGGTGCCCATCGGGGACTGCTGGAGATGGAAAACATTCGGATTGTCAAAGAAATGCGCAATGATGTCAACCGTCAGGTCAATTGTGAAACGGCCAATCTTAATAAAACGATAGTCGCTTCTTACGACCAGGTCGCCGATATCATGCTGATTAAAGACAAGTTTGGCTTAAAAAATCTGCCCCGGAATCTTTATGATATCGCCGAACTGCGACTAAACTACCCCGATGCCAGCATCAAAGAGCTGGGCGAACGCCTGGACCCCCCGGTCGGAAAGTCTGGCGTCTATCACCGCCTCAAAAAACTCAACCAGATCGCTGCCGACCTCAAACAACGGTAGGGTGTGAAAAGGGGACGTTACGCCTGTCAGCCCAACGGGATGAAAGGCGAAATATCCCATTGTCACGCTCGGGCAACGCAGTGTATTTTTCATCCTGTAGGGGCGATCCGTGATCGCCCACCAACGCGGTCTCACCATGAACCTTGTTCATGTAAACTGACGTTAGTGTACACTGAACCACCAAAACACCGAAAAAGGGCCAGACAGCCGAATGTCAATTCGTCTGTCTGGCCCTTTTTTTAATTCACCAGTTCCAATCCAAAATACGTGCGCAAATCAGCTATCGCCCGGCGGTGCAGTTTGACCAGGCTGTTGGCGCTGACCCCGATGCTTTCAGCAATCTCCCTAAAACTGCGGTTTTTGGCATAATGCTCATCAATAATCCAGCGCTGTCGTTCCCGGAGCCGTGGCAGATACTGCTGCAAAGCCGACAAATCGGCAGCTCGGAGATAATCCCCCTCAATATCGGTAGCATCCGCCAGGGTGTTGAGCAACGAAAAAGAATTTTCGTCTCCAACTGCTGAATCCAGGGAACAGAAATTTTGGTGAACCTTAGCCACATTGACAAAATAATAAAATAATTCTTTTTTCAAATAGCCAGAAAAAGGAACACCAAGCTCTTCATTAAAGCTTTCCACCGAGTTGAGCAGTACGATGGCAGCCTCGCTCAAGTAATCATCGACCACATCTGTTTCATATACATAGCGACGAATCATCGAAAGCATTAAAGGCCGGAAGCTTTCAATCAACGCCAACTGACACTGGGGATCCCGTTGCCGGGCACCCCGAACCAAAAGAATCATTTCATTATTTTTCATATTGTCACCTCTTTCAATTAGTTAGAACATAAGTTCTTTAAAGTTATTATATACTAATCCCATTCAATTATCAACCATTTTACGAACAGATGTTTGATTAGGGTATGACATGGGGACGATAAAGGTAGGGTATGAAAAGGGGACGTTACGCCTGTCAGCCCATCGGGATGAAAGGTGAAATGTCCCCTTGTCATGCCCGGGCATCGTTGTAACTCGAAATGTCCCGTTGTCATACCCGGGTACCTCAGTAATGCTAAAAAAGCAGGGGTTACCCCCCGCTCAATCCCTTACACCGTCATCTCAAAATCCTGAGTTGTGGTACTGATCAGCTTTCCGCTGACCTTTTTCACCAGCTCAATACTGTCAGGTGCAAAAACGTTTTTAGCCAGGATCAGGTCCATAGCCGTATTTAGTTCAGTTTCGGTTACAGCCGGATCAGCATCCGACACCGAAATGGTTGCATTCTTACCATCGGCCCGTTGAAAGACCATGGTTGCTTTAATATCTGCCATATTTTTACCTCCTTTCTTCAAAGTTTAAGGTGTGTTAAACACCTGGAATCAATAGGCTGGTTTCAATTTTGAATACTTCTTCCATGGTAGGTGCCTGCAAACCCGCAAGCGCCTCAGCCACAGCATAAATATCATCATCGACGGCAGTTTCTTTCAGATTTGAATAAGTCTTGGACTTAATCACTTCCTTACCATCTACCATCCCATAGTTCGAACGAACCTGCAGCTTGTTACTGATAAAATCTGTTGTTACTGGCATTGTGTGTACCTCCTTTCATCGGTTATACTAATAAATGGAACATTCTGGAAAAAGGTGCCATAAAAAAATAAGTAGGGCGTGAAAAGGGGACGTTACAGGTAGGGTATGACTTGGGGACGTTACGGATGTCAGCCCGATAGGGATGAAAGACGTCGCGTCCCCGTGTCATGGCCGAGCCGATCAGTAAAACATGAAACGGGATGAAAGGCGAAACGTCACCATGTCGCCCGGCCATCTCACCACCTCCTAAATCTCCACATGGCAAAATCCCTCATCCTCATAAACAATCACTCCCAGCCCGGCCGCAATGGCGGCATCGGCCAGATCATAAACTGAGATCCCCGGAGCATAGCAGTCCGCGGCATCGCCAACCAGGTGCCGGGAGTAGGGGATACCGCCGACCTCCTCATTGCGGATCGGGCACCGGACGCCGGAGGTTACAATAATCGGTGATCCCAGCACCATCCGGACGGCTTCCATCCGGCCCACCAATTCCCGGTTCATCTCCGCCGGAAATCCGTCACAGTAACGCCCCTCACAACAGCAAATAAACTCCTGTCGGTTAAAGTGCGCCGTAATCTGTTCATCATAAATACACATAGTTTCCTCCTTATTTTTCATCTCTCAACTGCGCCAAAACCTGCTTCAGTTTAGTTGGAATGGGAAAGTTAAGTTTTGCTAAATTTTCCGTAATACTGATCCCTTCGTTGGCCGTGTAAAAGAAAATCACGGCTGTCCGCATGGTCGCACCGCCACCGAGCAGATTCTCGTCCAGCAGGTGACCCATGGCCACCATCACAAAAATCAGCATCTTCTTTAGAATTCCAACAAAACCAATTTCACTGGATACCTGCCGCCGGGCCACCGCGACCAGAATGCCAGTGAGGTAATCAATCAGGATAAAGCCCAAAAGGGTATACAGATAACCATCAAACCCGCCTAAAAGAAAACCCAACACTGATCCCAGTATCGCACAAGCCTTTGGCAGCACTTCTAAAATTGTCTTCATGTCATCTTTCAGCCTCCTTTTATAAAAAATGGTGCCGACCCGATAATAGGTCCACACCTTATATATAGAAGAAAGTCAAAAAAGATGCCAAAAGATAGGATGTGATAAGGGGACGTTACACCTTTCAGCCCATCGGGATGAAAGGCGAAATGTCCCCTTGTCCCGTTCGGGCACCACCGTAATTCCAAAATTAAACGTCACGGTATCTATTTCAGGCACAAAAAAAAGGCGGGTATACCCGCCTCTAAAGTCTTAGTAAAGATTAGCCTTAAGATTATTAATTTCAACCTTCAGTTTATCCGAAATTTCATTAAGCAAACTCAATTTTTCATTAATCTCTCCCATCGCCGCCTGATGTTCGCCGATGATCTTGTAAGACTTAGCTGCCTGAGATTCCACCGAGTTCATACTCACCACAATGCTGTCCAGAATGCTCTCGATTTTTTTAGCTGAATCCACACTCATTACCGCCAGTTTACGAACCTCATCCGCAACCACGTTAAAGCCCCGGCCAAATTCGCCAGCCCGGGTGGCTTCAATGGCGGCATTTAAGCCCAGCAGATTGGTTTGCGTGGCCACATCCCGGATAAATTTAAGAATTGAATCGGTTTCCTTAACCTTGTTCTTAGAAATTGTCGAAGACTCCAGCAACTCATCCGAAGCCTTGATCAAGGCTTCAATCTGTACCGAGAAATTATTAACCACATCGGTTACCGAGCGGATATTGTCAAACATGTTTTCAGAAATAGTCTGGAAGTTTTCGGTCTCATGAACCAGTAAGCGGTTATGGTGACCCATTTTCGAAATGGAGTTAGCGAAAACATAAAGCATATCTGCCGCCGCATTGATTTTTTCCCGGGGCACAACGGTTATTTTGCGAAGCGCTGCAATATATTCATCTTCATCGACGCCAATTTCCCGGGCAATTCGTCTGAACTTATCCTCATCTGGCGGAGCATCAAGTACCTGTCCGCCAAGGATCGCTCCAATTTGCACCCCATCTACCACAATTGGCGCCGCAAAATCCACCAGACCGGCATGGCAGGAATAAACCGCCGGTTTACCGGTATTTCCTGATTTTTTTCCGCCGTCAATATCACAGGCGATGCAGCGTTTGTTCCCTTCAGTAGATCCCCGCGTATATTTCATACAAAAATCGGTGAAATTACTGGGCTCAGTAATGGTTCCTTTGACATTATCCACAGAAACACTGGCCATTCCCAATGCTTTCGCAAAACTATCCTGAAACTGTTGCAAGACATGCAAATCAATGAGCTCATCGACGGTGTAGCTTAATTTTTTTTCCATTTTAAAACTCCTTCATAAAAAAATTATCCCTAAGACATCATCTAAGTAATTTCTGATATCGTGTACATAAGAAAATGCGATAATAATTGTATTCCCATAATAGTTACATTCTATCACGTCAATTAAAAAAAGTCACCTATAAACCTTGGACCCCCTGAGATAAAAATTCACCCGCTATCAGGTGGGCATGACCTGGGGACAGGTAGGATGTGAAAAGGGGACGTTACGCCTGTCAGCCCAGCGGGATGAAAGGCGAAATGTCCCCATGCCGTCACCGGGCATCTTTGTGATGGCGTAATCTTAAACCTTAATAAACCATTAAAATGCTAATTTGACATTGTCCCTGTGTTATAATAAAAAAGAAGACAACCGCTCAAAATAAGAAAAACCAAAATAATCTGGAACAGACGATGCCACATCTTGCCAATTGCTGAAAAATAGACGATAATATAGTGCGCAAGATGTGACATAGGGACGTTACACCTATCAGCCCGATCGGGATGACAGGCGAAATGTCCCCATGTCACACCCGGGCATCTCTGTGAAAATAAAAAAACTGAAAATCAATGCAATAAAACGTTATTACAAAACGTTAATATAATGTTGGGGGTTCGCTAATGAATCTATTCCTTTCTATGGTGGTACTGAACAACGCCGGCAGCGACGAAAAACAAAAACTGAATATCGATGAAGCCATATTCATCCGGATTGCCGAAAACGATATGGCCGCATTCGAGGAATTTTACCGCCTGACAGAGCGCACCGTCTATGCCTTTGTTTTATCGACCTTAAAGAATCATGATGATGCACTGGACGTAGTACAGGATACCTATTTGAAGATTAGAGCGGCCGCTCATCTCTACAAACCCATGGGAAAACCCATGGCCTGGGTCTTTACAATTGCCCGGAATCTCTCCATCAGTAAAATCCGAAACAAACAGAAAAACGACAGTATCGAAATAAACGACATTGAAAATGATCTGAAATTTTCCTACGTGACAGATCAGGAAGACCAGCTGGTGCTCCAGACTGCCCTTAAAATTCTCAGCAGCGAAGAAACTGAAATCATTCTTTTACATGCTATCTCCGGTTTTACCCACCGGGAAATCGCTAAAAATCTTGATATGAAGCTATCGACAGTTCTATCAAAATATCATCGCGGACTAAAAAAACTGAAAAAATATCTCATCGAACAGGAGGTGTTATAATGAGTAACCAACCAAAATTGAATATAGAAGCGTCACTGATCCGAAGTATCGGCCAGGCTCCCGGTCTGGATTTTGAAAAGCTGGCCGCTATGCCGGTTATCAAAATGACCGAGCATGACTACATTACTCGGCAACATGTGACCAAAGCCCGGCAGCAGGCAAAGCTGCAGCGTTATTTCAAGCCAATTTCCATGGCGGTGGCCGGCGCACTGGTGATGATCGTCTGCATCACCACCTGGTTTGCGGAGTTCCAATCACCAGAGAGTATCATTGCTTTGGATGCCAACCAGAGTGTGGAAATTGTTACTAACAAGCACAAAGAGATCCTCTCGGTCAAAGCCTTTGATCAGGATGTGCAGAAGCTGCTTGATAAGGAGAACCTCGACCAGTCCAGCCTGGAAGATTCGGTGGGGGTGATCATCACCGCCATGATTAAAAACGGCAACCTGGACGAGAATAAGAGCGTGGTGATGGTAACCGTACAAAATCAGAACACCGCAAAAGCAGACGATCTGGCAGCATCACTGAATCAGGTGATTAAAGACAGTGCCACCGCCGAGAACATCAGCGCCACCGTCGTCAGACAATCCGTTATCCCGGATAGCCAGGCCGTGACCGAGGCCGAGCAGTATAATGTCTCCACCGGCAAGCTAAACGTGATGAAGGAATTGATTGTCGCCGACAACTCGCTGACCATGGAAAGCCTGGCCTCCTTGTCACTGACTGATTTGCTGGCCGTATCCAAAGAAAAATCAGTGGATCTCACCAATGTGATTACCGTTGATGAACCGGAAAAAGAAACCAAAGACCTGACCAAACCGGTTACCACCGAGGAAAGCCCAGATGTGACAGCACCGGTGACCACCACCGAAACAGCCGTTGACACTAATGGCGCCACTAAGGGAACTGAACCAGCCGAACCAGTCGTGATTGAAACTCCGGATCCCCCGGATCTAACGAACACAGCCCCCCAAACCCCGGTAGAACCAGTGGTAACCCCGCCGGAAAAAGAAACCGAAGCGGTTGACGAAGAAAAAAACCCGTTAAGCGAGCCAACCCCAACCGACCCGGAAGCCCCGACCGAAGAACCGACCGAAGTAATCCCTGCGGAACCCATAGAAGAACCCGTATAATAGGGTATGACTTGGAGACGATACAGGTAGGGTGAGACATGGGGACGTTACACCTGTCAGCCCATCGGGATGACAGGCGAAATATCCCCGTGTCACGCCCGAGCATCGCAGTAATTTTACCACCCATAAAAAAAATAAAAAAACTTGAAATCCTGTGCAATAAAACCCCCGCTTCGGGCGTTAACACATTGTATAGGCAAAAAAAGAAAAACGTTGATACCAGGTTAAATCTGAAAGGAGCTGATCGCTGTCATTAAAGTAATTATTAAAAAAATGCAGTTGATTTGGTCGAAATTGAAAGTATTGGATACATTGTTATTCTGAAATATTAGAATGTGTCAAACATGTGAGTCAAACCCATCATTATTTCGGTTTTTAAATGTAAAAATAGTGGTTTTTATTTAAAAAAACAACGATATTTATTGCAAAACATCATAAGAAGGTGTAGAATCATACAAGAACGCTCTTTCTAGGTTTACCGTTCAACTGTATTGGCAGACATGACTTTTCAAACGAAAATAATGGTTTGCATAGCTAATAATTAGGAAGGAGGAAAGAGGGACAGTTCGAAGGTAAATTCTCAGAACCCAAATATGGAGCAAGATTAAGCTCTGGAATTTCCAGGCGATTAATGTCACAGTTATTGCTGGAACTTCCGGATAAAAAAACCAAAATTTAACAACGGAGGAAACAAAGTATGAAGAAGATTACAGTTAGCATTTTAACAACATTGTTAATGCTATCCATGGTATTCTCCTCAAGCGTATTCGCGGCTAATGAAGAAGTATCAGCCTGGGATTCGTTTTTAGGATTATTCAGTGGAAACGCAACAACAGCTGAAACTGATGCAGTTGGAGTTGAATATCGGGGACATATCCAAAATGTTGGAAATTTCCCATTGGATGGCACCTGGATTCAAGGACCTAATCAATTAGGTACAGTAGGCCAAAGCCTGAGATTGGAAGGTTTCTGGATTCAATTATCGAATCAACCAGAAAACGTAAATATCCAATACCGGGTTCATGTTCAAAATGAAGGCTGGATGGCTCCAGTTCAAAACGGCGCATTTGCCGGAACTGAAGGCAAAAGCCAACAAATCGAAGCGATTGAAATTAATTTAGTCGACGATGAAGGCAATGCTGTTACAGGTTATTCAGTAATGTACAAGGGCCATATCCAAAACATCGGTGATACCGCATGGTTTGAAGATGGACAACAACTGGGTACAGTTGGTTCTTTCTTAAGATTAGAAGCTTTAGAAGTTAAGATCGTTCAGACAAAAGCTGACATGACTGCTTATGACGCAGCAGTAGCAGCAGCTGCTGCTTTGACTGAAGCTGACTATACAGCTGATAGCTGGGCTGCTCTTCAAACAGCATTAACAGATAATGTTGTAACTGATGCTAATACACAAGCGGAAGTTGATGCAGCAACAGCGGCTATTAACGCAGCGATTGATGCTTTAGTAATGGTTACTAAAATTACAGCAGTTGAAGCTACAAGCCCAACTACTGCTGTTGCAACATTCAATCAGGCTGTAACATCTTTAGACAAAGCAGCAGTGACTGTAACTGATGAAGATGGTGACAAACAATATATCAAAACTGTTGAATTAGCAGATGATAAGCTTTCAGCAACAGTGACATTCTTTAATAACTTTGTGGATGAAACAACTTACAATATAGCAATTGTGTTTGCTGATGGAACATCAACTGGTACATTTGATTATGTAGTAGGCGAACCAGCTACAATTCTTTTAGAAAGCCAAAAAGTTGCTAAAGGCGGAAGTGTTGTATACAATGTTTTAGATGCTAATGGTTTAGACATTACATCGTTGTATACTGTAAGCGTACAAACAAATGCAGCTGCTAATCAATTCTTTGCAGCTCCAATTTTAGGAAGTGTTTCTTTAGTAGCTAATCCTAATCCTACAGATTTTGCTTTTGCAGTATTCTCTGTAACAGCGACTGATGGTACAGTGATTAGTTCAGCACAAGCTACAATTACAGTAAATAATGTTACACCAACAACATTAGGCGAATTCTGGACAATCGATGATGCCGGAACAAACAGAGTTTTAGCCGCAGCTGAATATGAAGATACTACTTTCGAACCTAAAACTGTTGTAAATATGGGAACACCAGAACAATTAAGAGTTTCTGTAATTGATCAGTTTGGTGACGATATTGCAGCTAACTATGTTGCTTTACAGGCAGCTGGGTACACTTTAAGCTATACTTCTTTAGATACAAGTGTAGCAATTGTTGATACCGCTAGTGGTGCAATTACACCTAGAAAAGAAGGCGCAGGCGCAGCACGTGTTACATTGACAAAAACATCTGACGGAACAACTGTTCTGACAAAGACTGTTGAATTCAATGTTTTAGCAGCGAAAAAACTTTCTGGAATTACAGTTGAAAAAGATGACGAAACAGTAACAACAGCAACATTGAATGTTGATGCTGGTGCTACAGCATTTGATGTAATTGGTGTTGATCAATTCGGTAACTCCATGAACTTAAATGCATTAACAAGTGCAACTGTAACAAGTAGCAATACTTCAGTTGTAACTGGAGCTTATGGAGCAGGCACAACCGGTACATTAACATTAACACCAGTTGCTGCTGGAAGTGCAACTGTGACAGTTAAATATGAAACATTTACATACGTTGTAAGTGTAACAGTTCAGAAACAAGGTACAATCGTTGGTTATGTAGTAGACGGCTCAAAAACAGTTATTAATACTAAAGATGATCCAGCAACTACAGATACTGATACAGAAATGACATTAAGTACATACTCTATCGACTCTAACGGTGTTAAGAGTGTTGACCCAGTTGCAGCCACATGTACAGTAACAGACGCTGATGCTGTTGTACAAAATGTTGTTACAGATAATTTAGATGATACATACACTATTGAGTATTCTAAGGCTGGTGGAGACACACTTACAGTTGGTGATACTTACACTGTCACTGTAAAAGTTGGTACTTTAACCGTAGCAACAAAAACATTTACAGTTGTTGAAAATGGTATTGCTCCAGCTTACTCATTAAAAACAAATGCTTTACTCATTAACTTAACAGACGATGATATCCTCAAAGCATTAACAAATGTATTTGATTTTGGTACTGCAACTGTGGATATTACAGGGGTTAGCTATGCTTCTAATAATACCTCAGTATTAGATCCTTCAGAAGTTGTATATGCAGACCAAGTAAAAGGCGACGGTACAGCAACAATTTATATTGATACAGTGACTGTAGACGTTACTGATGTTAATCCGCTGAAAGATGGTACATTTGAATTAGACCTTAATGGCGAAATTATGAATGTAACTGTTAATCAGACAGCTCCAACAGTTACTACTGCAGCAGCTACACCAATTGCAGCTTCTGCTACAGATACCGTTGTATTTTCTGAAAAATTAAGTGATGCTTCTAAAACTGCAGTTCAAACTGCAATTACAACAGGCGCATCAGCAGGTACTTTGACATATTCATGGTCAGCTGATGGATTAACCTTAACAATCACTAATACAAGTACAACAACAGCTGTAACATTTGCAGCTGATGTTACAGAAGATATCACAGATTTGTTCGGTAATACTACTGCAGCCGCAGTAATTGTGGACGTCCCATAACAAAAGTGCGAAACGTTACTCTATAAATTCTTACCATTAGAATGAAATGAGTGAAGAGAGAGCCCCTATGCCTTAATGGTATAGGGGTTTTTCCTTTTAACTTCTTTACTGAATGGCTAGGTGAAAGCCCTGGTTGGGAAAACATCCGATACTCCCATACCTGATCCTCCTGCACAGTTGAAAGATCTGTCAGTTAATCGCTGTGAAGCCAGGTGAAGTCGTAACAGGTGCAAGTCCTGTGCGGGGTTCTTTAAAAGACTGCTATGGTCAAGATTTCCTAATCCATGATGATGCGGTATAGATTTTCGTTCATGCTGTTAAATATACACGATACCTGGGGCTTGGCGTGAACTGGCATCGTTGCAATACGCTGTTGAATCAGGAATAATTTGGGATGTTAAACCTGATTGTGCTATTTCGTTAGTGGAGGCCTAAGGCAGTCAAAAAAAGGGATAAGTAAAGAGGAACGTTTGATGCTGAATAAAAGAAGGAATGGCAGTTCCGATGATCTTTATTCGGGCTCAGCGAGTTCATAGTAGTGTTGATCTTCTGCCGCAAAACCGGTATTGGAAACAGCTTCATGGTAACATGAGGTCAGGGGAAAACAGAAGGGAGCGAAGGGACTCAGTCGGTAAATTTGATGAATACATTTAATTAAAAAATATCGATGGAACGCCGTATGCGGTGAAAGTCGCACGTATGGTGTAGACCTGCCGAAATCTTAGAAAAGATAGGTAAGGAATGGTTTATTAGCACCAACTGTTATGAGTGCAAAATTTGTTGGTATAACATCTTTGCAAGTAGTGTTTAGTGAAAATGTTAATGCCGTTGTTGCTGACTTTACAAATTTCAAATATACGAATGATAGTGGAACCACATATACGAGTCGTGCAATAACAGGTATTTCTGGTAGTGGTACAAATATTATTATTGTATCTTTTGTAATTCCAGCAATATTTGATGGTAATGCAACCACTGGTACTATAGATATCGGAAATGGAGTTGTCAATCTTGCTGGCACGCATTTAGTAGAAGTAACTGAACAACAAATTGAAATTCTAAATTAACATGAATCAAATTAAAGAAAGTGCTTATTATTTTCATTGTAAAATAAAAAAGATGAATGTAGGTGCTGAGATCATATAAAACTGAATGATATTTGGTAAAAAGATGTATTTCAAAACATTTATCGATGGAACGCCGTATGCGGTGAAAGCCGCACGTATGGTGTAGACCTGCCGAAATCTCTTTTGAGATAGGTAAGGAATGGTGATACAACAGCACCAACTGTGGAGAGTGCAAGAATCTTAAGTGAAACAAGTTTTCAAGTAGTGTTTAGTGAAGCAGTTAATGCAGACACTGGTGATTTCCTAAACTTCTTTTATTATGCTGATGGTAATACTGGAGTTGGTGGAGTAAGTGTAGCGATAATTTCTGTTTCAGGTAGTGGAAGTAATACCATTGTTGTTACAACGGCTGCTCTGCCAGGCTGGGGTGGACCTGGTTTTGGTTCAGGTATTGGTACAGGTAGTGTAGACATTGGACCTGGTGTTGAGGACTTATCAGGAAATCCTTTTGTTCCAGATACACAAAATATTGCAACAAACATTACTTGATTAGATACTGTGACATTCGGTGCCTATCTACTTATTGAGGTGGATAGTTTAGAAACAGAGAATAGAGACGATTCGGGTTCTTCGGGACTCGGATCGTCACTTGCTAAGGAATGGCTTTTGCAAAGATACTATCGTTTGATTTAAAAATGTATTTCAAAACAATTATCGATGGAACGCCGTATGCGGTGAAAGCCGCACGTATGGTGTAGACCTGCCGAAATCACTGTGGTGATAGGTAAGGAATGGTGGTCTAACAGCACCAAATTTAAACTCGACTCCCACAACAATCGACAACGGCGTTGATATTACATTTGTAGATGATCCAGCTTGGAGAGCTGCAATAACGAGTGTTACTTTTAATGGTAATACCATTACGGGTGGTGGAACTGGATACGCTTTATCAGCAGGTCTATTAAGATTATATCCAGATGGAGATACTGACTTACGAACAGCTGGAACAGCCAATGTAGTAGTGAGCGCAACAGGGTATAATGATGCAATCGTATCTCAGACACTATTACCGGGAGTAGTGTCTTCAATGGTTATAACAACTCAACCGACAGCCCCTTTAACAAGTGGTGGACTGTTTCAACAGCAACCAGTGCTGACGTTGAAAGATCGATTTAATAATACGTGCACAAATAACAGCACAACTGAAATTTCAGTAGGCATAAGTGGTGGAATGGGGAGTTGGACCGTTAGTGGAACTACTCCTAGAACAGCAGTAAATGGAATTGTTACCTTTGATGATTTGACGGCTACAAATACAACATTAGCTGATGTAACCAACGCATCGTTGTTGTTCAATTCAGCAGGGTTATCATCTGTGACAAGTAATACGATGACTATACCTGTTCCTGCGGGATAAGGAAAAGCAAACGCTACTGTTTTTAGCTAATTCGTCTTAACAGATTAGTCTGGATAGTTTAGAAACAGAGAATAGAGACGATTCGGTTCTTCGGGACACGGGTCGTCTTTTTTAATTTTTTGAAGTGGCTGGAAAATCTGGAGGAATCTGTCTGGAAAAGATTTGGCTGGTGGCTGCGGTTTGCAGCTTTGGTCTGTTTCCAATCAGTTGCGCCAGTTTCTCATCCCCGAAACTCACTGAAGAATTTGAATTCTCCAACCAGTCCCATCTTTTTTGTCCCCAAATTGCCGTCAGTGGTGTCAGACTTGTCAGGCAAATATTTTTGAAATGATTCCGGACTGCAGTGCCAGTCGATCTGATGTCAGAGTCACCCAATCCGGACTACAGTGCCAGTCGATCTGATGTCAGAGTCACCCAATCCGGACTACAGTGCCAATGGTTCCGGTGTCAGAAATGAAATACCAATTGTCACCATTGTTGGGACTGTCGGGAAAAACGGATCAAAATTAAGTGGCAATCACCGATTTCCCAGATATTGATTTATAGTAAGCGCTTAAATACAAGGTGCCACAAAAAAAATAAAAAAGAACTGGAGCTAGCAGCAGACCAGTTCTGGATAAATCTCTTTATAGTTTGCATTCCG
>PGZR01000182.1 GCA_002841405.1 Firmicutes bacterium HGW-Firmicutes-4
GGAAGGGTTCAGCGCATCGATCCGGGACCTTGATGAGAAGCTGGACAATTTTCGGACTGAGACCCTGCTTTCCGGCGAATTTGACAGCAATAATGCCATTATTTCGCTCCATCCCGGAGCTGGTGGAACCGAGTCTCAGGACTGGGCCTCAATGCTGCTGCGAATGTATACCCGGTGGGCGGAGAAGAAAAAATACAAGGTTAAAACCCTGGATCTCCAACCCGGCGATGTGGCCGGCATCAAAAGTGTTACCCTATTGATTGAAGGGATTAACGCCTATGGCTATTTAAAAACCGAGCGGGGCGTGCACCGGCTGGTGCGGATCTCGCCCTTTGATTCATCGGGCCGCCGACATACCTCGTTTGCATCTCTGGATGTGATGCCCGAGGTGGATGAATCGGTAGAAATTGAAATATTGCCGGAAGATATCCGGATTGATACCTTCCGCTCCAGTGGTGCCGGGGGGCAGCACGTTAACACCACCGACTCGGCGATCCGAATTACGCATTTAAAAACTGGGATTGTGGTTCAGTGTCAAAACGAACGGTCTCAGCATCAGAACAAAGAGGTGGCCATGAACATGCTTAAAGGCAAACTGGTGGAAATCATGGAACAGGAGAAGATGGATCACATTGAAGACATCAAAGGCGACTACAGCCAGATTGCCTGGGGTAGCCAAATCCGTTCCTACGTCTTTCATCCTTACAACATGGTCAAAGACCACCGCACCAATGTCGAGGTGGGTAATGTCGGCAGCGTCATGGATGGTGATCTGGACGGCTTTATGAACGCCTATCTCAATACCATAGTGTAAATCGACACATCATAAATCAGTTAACTAAATCAGAAGAATTGTTGGAGGGGAAAATGGCAAAGACCTATCAGGAAATTAACGAAAAAATCGCCAGCGGCGAGGCGGTGGTTGTTACCGCCGAAGAAGTCATCGGCATTGTAAAAGAGCGAGGCGTTAAAGAGGCCTCCGAATATGTGGACGTGGTAACAACCGCTACCTTCGGACCGATGTGCTCATCTGGCGCCTTTCTGAATTTTGGACACTCGGATCCACCAATCCGGATGGGTGAGATCACCATCAATGGCGTTGAAGCTTACGGCGGTCTGGCTGCTGTGGATACCTATCTGGGCGCGACCCAGCCATCTCAGGACCGGGGCATTGAATATGGCGGGGCCCACGTAATTCATGACCTGATCGCCGGAAAAGAAGTCCATCTGGTGGCAAAGTCCCAGGGCACTGATTGTTACCCCAGAAAAGACCTGGATACCTGGGTAAAGCTGGAAGACTTAAATGAAGCCTATCTGTTTAATCCCAGAAATGTTTACCAGAATTATAATGCGGCCATCAATGGCTCCAGCCAAAGGCTATACACCTATATGGGGATATTACAGCCGAATATGGGCAATATCACTTATAGCACTGCCGGCGAATTAAGCCCCCTCCTCAATGATCCGCTGCTTAAGACCATCGGTATGGGAACGCGGATCTTTTTCGGCGGTGCTCAAGGCCACGTATCCTGGATGGGAACCCAGTTTAATACGGCCTGTCCCCGGGATGACAAGGGCTATCCCCAGACCCCCGGTGCAACCTTGGCCTTAATCGGAAACATGAAAGAAATGGACCCCAAATATATTCGCGGTGCTGTTTATGAGGGCTACGGCACCTCGATGTTTGTCGGCGTCGGCATCCCGATTCCGATTCTCAATGAGGAAATCATGGCCTTTGTTGCGGTTGAGAATAAGGACCTGTACACCAATGTGATTGACTACAGTGTACCCAAAAAAGCTAAACCGACCTTGAAAAAAGTCTCTTATGCGGAACTGAGAAGTGGATCGGTGGATATTAATGGCAAGAGCATCAAGACCTCACCACTTTCCAGTCTGAAAATGGCCAGAGAAATTGCCGAGGAACTGAACAACTGGATTAAAAAAGGCAAGTTTTTCCTTCAGGAACCGATTCAGAGCTTCCCCATGGGAAATACCATTAAGGGTCTCGAAATCAAGGAAGGAGAATCCCGATGATGACAAAAAAAATATTATTGTCGTTCCCGCAAAAAGCGACAGGTCAGCCGATGGCGATGGAGCTGATTAAAACCTACCATCTCGATTTTAATATTCTCAAAGCCTTTATTGATGACAATATCAAGGGAACCCTGCTGCTCGAAATAAAAGGCCAGGAAGCCGATATTGAAGCTGGGATTGTCTATTTAAGAGAACACCAGATTGGCGTCAGAGATATCGAATCAGTGGTCGAAGTTGATGAAAATAAATGTGTTTCCTGTGGTGCCTGTACTGCAGTCTGTGCCGTTGGCGCCCTGGAAATGACAGCGGACTGGTCTTTAGTACATCACGACGATAAATGTCTGGAGTGTATGCTGTGTGTTAAAGCCTGTCCGATGCGGGCCATTCATGCCATCATCTAAGGATGTTATATGAACCGCGAACCTATCGAAAAATGATGAAAGCCGAGGATCTGGATTATTTCCAGGTCCTCGAATTCGAATCCGACCTTTTTATTGGCGTGGATCATGGCAGTGTGACTTCGCAGTTAACCGAGCGGGTCAAAACAGAGCTGCAGATGCTGCGCAAAACCATGGTCGACTACAATAACGACTATCCGGATTTCATAAAATCACTGACGCCACTGATAGTGAATCCCGATGCGGCCCCAATTGTTGCGGATATGCTAAAAGCCGGAAAAACAGCTGGCGTGGGACCGATGGCCGCCGTGGCTGGGACCGTCTCAAAATATATCGGCAAAATGCTGGAACCTTATTCTCAAGAGATGGTGATAGAGAACGGCGGGGATCTCCTGATTCTTACCAAAAAAGTGCGGCGAATTGCCCTCCATACCGGAAATTCCCATTTTGCTGATCTCGGCTTAACCATAAAACCCCGGAAAAATCCTTTAGGGGTCTGTACCTCATCAGGTGTAATGGGTCATTCTTTGAGCTTTGGGAAGGCCGATGCGGTAACTGTCATCAGTGCTGACATTCCGCTGGCAGATGCTGTGGCGACAGCGCTAGGTAATCGCATAAAAAAACCGGAAGATGTGAAAAAAGGCCTGGCCTGGGTAAGAAACATAACAGGGATCCTGGGCGCCCTGATCATTATTGAAGATCAACTGGGCGCCTGGGGCGAAATTGAACTATGTTAGATAACTTTATTTATTGATTTTATTAAATAAGCAACCTGTTTCAAGGAAAGGAGAACCAGTGAAACTAAGAGAAATACTAGGAAGTAAACGGCTGTATCTCGATGGCGCCATGGGGAGCCTGCTTCAGAATAAATTGGAATC
>PGZR01000035.1 GCA_002841405.1 Firmicutes bacterium HGW-Firmicutes-4
GCTTTGAAACCGACACTGTAAAAGCGGTGACCGGCGATGATAATCGGGATAACCAGAATAATTTGCACGATGGCGTAGGTCAGCGGATATTCCATCGGTTCCAGAAAGCTGGGAATCGGCAGCCGCAGCCACCAGATCATCGCCCCCATGGCCAGATAAAGAAGCGGAATCCCGAAACTGGCCGAAACGATTAACTTGGTTTTGAGCGTTCGGATTTCCTTTTCCTTCCGCAGTTTATCTTCATCAACGGCAGTTTTTTTCTCTATTTCCAGTGCCTGATACCCCGCTTTTTCAATTGCCTGCTTAATCGCCGAGAGTTTTACTCGCTGGGAGTCATAGTGAACAGTGGCTTTTTCAGTGGCCAGATTAACGGTTGCAGCGGTGACCCCTTCGAGTTTATTCAGCACCTTTTCAACCCGAGCCGAGCAGGAAGCACAGGTCATCCCACCAATGGGGATGGTCACTTCATTTATTGTGGTAACTTCTACCGTTCCGTATCCGGCTTTTTCAATGGCTTCATCGATTTTTTGTCGCGATGTCTCCGTTTCGTCGTATTCAACCGACAGGTTTTCGGTTGCAAAATTCACCGATGCATCAGATATTCCTGCCATCTTACTGACAACTTTTTCAACCCTGGCCGCACAAGCCGCACAGGTCATTCCTGTTATTTTAATGGTTTCTTTTTTCATTAATTTTCCCTCCTATTGCTCGTTCAAAAGTTTAAATGTTGCCGTTTATCTTTACTGGTTGATATCGTCAACAACAGTAATCGTACTTCCTACCATCCCCATCCAGCAGGAATAAACGATGGTTCCAGTCTTAGTTGGCGTAAATTCAACCACATTTTCTCCGACATTCAGTTTTTGTTCCACACCATAACTTCTGATCAGCATTTTATTATTACAGCTGTTCAAATCGCCGTCATTGGCTGTGATGGTCCATTTAACCGGTATTCCGGTTTGCACAATAATCGGATCATAAATTCCCCGATCCAGGGTTGTCGTCACGATTTGGATACCATCGTTGACGGTTGCTTTGGCTGCGGAATTGCTGGTACTCGGTTGGGCTGTTGCGGTTTGAGCGGCACTGCTGGATTGGCTCTGTGACGAATTTGAATTAATTGCACTTCCCCCGATTGATCCAGAACTTCTGGTACAGCCCGAAAATAAAACAGTCCCCAGTAAGACCATCACCAGCACGGTTCCCAGTAAATAATATGATTTTTTCATTTTTAAAGCCTCCTTTTAATATTACCCTTTATTATCACTTAATTAACAACTGTTATATTGCTCTTAATCATCCCCATCCAACAGCTATAGGGTACTGTTCCAGTTACCGTGGGGGTGAACTCAATGATATTGTCACCGGCCACTAATTTCTTTTCAATATTGTATTTAGGGATCAGCACTTGGTTATTGCAGCCATTAATGTCACTAGCATCGGCCTGGATGGTCCATTTAACGGGTACCCCCACTTGGACGGTGATGGGTTCATAACTGTCAGGTAAAAGCTTTGTTGTGATTGTCTGAACCCCTTGGTCGATGGATGCCGTGTTACTTTGCTGGGCTTCATTTGCCGTTGCTACGCTGCCAGGCAGAGCGATACCAGATAAACTGATGCCGTTACTGAACATAAACACACCCAAGATCAGAACGAGTATGGCACTGGCAGTCATCATTTTACTGGTAAATTTCTTGCTGAGAAATGAACTGATTGCTCCCAGTCCAAACATCAATGGCACTGTTCCTAAACTAAATGCCAGCATGGCTAAGGCCCCCTGTACCGGATCACCAGTGGAAAGAGCATAAAGCTGCATCGCCTGGAGTGGGCCGCAGGGCATTAAGCCATTTAAAAGTCCGACATAGAGGGGGCTATTGCTTTTTTTCTGTTCATTGATCTTTCTGGCAAAAAACTTGGGCATTCGGGGATTAAGCTTACGCAGCCAGGGAAAAAGATTTAACATATTCAAGCCCATGATTACCATGAAAATCCCGGCTGCAACAGCAACAATTCCTTTCGCCGTACCAGAAAAGCTGATGACGGATCCCAATGCTCCGACGATTCCGCCAACGATGGTGTAAGAAATCACCCGTCCGGCGTTATATAAAATGCCAGGTCTGAGATTTGCCATTTTATTATCATTTTTTATCCTTGCATGAGGAACACATTGAGAAAGATTGATCCCCCCGCACATGGCAACACAGTGAATGGAGGTGAGTAAACCGATTAAAAATAGTGCACCATAACCCACCCCCAGTTTTGCCTCTGGAAATGAGTTAAAGATGTTAAAGCCGCCAAAATAATTAATAATCATGAATGCGGCAATGATAATGATGGCTATGCCTAAAATTTCATTAATTCTATTTTTCTTTTCAGCGGTTTGATTCTTTTGTTTTTCATCTGTACGTTTAACATGATAATCCATCTTCTCAATGGTTTGTACAATCGTAAACAGCTTGGCACGGTTCGGATCGTATGTAAAATTGACCTGTGAATGTGTATAACTTGCTGTGACATTGGTTACGCCATCAAGCTTTTCAAGTTTGTTCTCAATCCGATTTTCGCAATTAACACAGGTCATCCCGCTAACCGAAAATGTCTTTGTTATCAGCTTTTCTTCCATTAGTCACTCTCCTTGTCACTTCTTCTCTGATCCTATCTTAACAGTAACTTTTGTAGAACTTATGGAGAATCATCGTTTAAGCTAATGATCTTAAAACAAAAGTAATAAAAAAAAGCTCTCGATGCTACGCATCGAGAACCTTTTGACAATTTTTTTAGCTCATCATTTCGTTATTTCTTGGACGGGTACACTTCAATCAGTACATCCATAATCCCACCACAAACCATGCCTTCGTCTTCAGCAACGGATCCAGTCATATCAACTTTCATCGTGAGATATCCACTTCCGGACTGGAGCAGATCCCGGGCCACTAAGCTGACTTCAGCTTCACTGCAGCCGCCGCCAATGCTTCCCAGACTGCGTCCATCGGACCATATGATCATTTTGGCACCGGGACCCCTGGGCACTGATCCTTTTTTTGATACCACCGTAATAATTGCCCGTTTTTCAGTGTCATTACTGGCCAGATTTTCCAGTACCTCATAGTCAAAATCGGATTGGTTGGTTTGCCTTCTTTTCGGGCCTTCCGAAGCCGATTGATGCAGTCTTTTTTTACTGATGATTTCAGCCATGATTGATATGGCAATTTCTTCTGGCGTAACGGCACCTATTTTTAAACCAATGGGAGAATAAACCTGGTTAAGCTTTCCTTCATCAAAGCCCTCACCAACCAGCAATTCCATCAAATTTTTAACCCGACGTTTTGAGCCAATCATACCCAAATACTCGGAATCAGAATCCAATACCTGTCGCAGGCATACCGCATCATGACGATGACCCCGGGTGACGATCACGACATAATCAGAAGCGTTAACCTGGAGATGATCAAAACAGGTTTCAAAACTTTCACAGAGAACCTGGCTCGCTTCCGGAAATCTGCCTTGATTGGCAAAAGCAGGACGATCATCCACAACGGTTACCTTAAAACCAATATCAGCACCATATTTTGCCAAAGGTTTGGCAATATGTCCCCCACCCAGAATAATCAGCCGACCTTCCGAATAAAAAGGCTCACCGAGCACGGTTTCATTATCTGCAGTGACGATCAACTCCGGCAAACCTTTGATCAGGATATTTTCGATGGTTTTTTGCAACTGTTTATCAACAGTCTCCAGCTCATCCTTACTGATAAGACTCTTTTCAATGATTGTTTTATCTGCTTCGGTGACGGTTTTTAATCGCGTCAGCATCACAACCTGATTTTTTTGCTGGAGATCTTCGATTAGTTTAGCGTATTGATTATCCATTTTATATCCCTTTCTGTTTCTATCCCAAAATTGGTAAATAATTGATTAATTGCGGAATTCACATCTGAATTTCATACTTATTTATTTTACTGTACAGGGTATTTCGCTGAATTCCCAGGGCACAGGCGGCTTGACTGATATTGCCTTTATATAGTTTTAAAACCCGTTTGATGTGCTCTTTTTCCACATAGGTCATATCCAACATAGCCGGATCCAACTCTTCCAGTCTTTCTTCTGTCACTATCATTGGTCTTTTTTCGTTAAAATTAATGTCATAGGGCTGGCTTTCCTCAGAATTCTTAATGAAATACTTTGTCGGGAAGGATTCAGTATTGATGATCAGCTCCACCACATTTTCAAGTTCCCGGACATTTCCCGGCCAGCTATAATCTTCCAGGATTCTCATTGATTCATCACAAATCTGAAATTCTTTCTTCTCATACTTGGCTGACAGATTCTTCATAAAATACTGATATAAAACGGGAATATCACTTTTTCTTTCTCTCAGCGGCGGCAGATATAAAGGTAGAACATTCAGGCGATAAAACAAATCCTTTCTGAACCGTCCCAGTTCCACTTCTTTCTTTAAATCTTTATTGGTCGCGGCAATAATCCGCACATCAATGGGAATCGACCGCTGACTGCCGATTTTTGTGATGACGTTCTCCTGCAAAACTCTCAGCAACCGCGTCTGCATATCCAGGGGCATCTCTCCAATTTCATCCAGCATAATGGTACCATTGTTGGCTTGTTCAAATTTTCCGATGTTTCCACCTTTTTTGGCACCAGTATAAGCGCCTTCCTCATAACCAAACAGCTCGGATTCAATTAACTGGTTGGGGATGGCGCCGCAATTAAGGGCCACAAAAGGTTCATCCATCCGTTTGCTATGGTTGTGGATCGCCTGAGCAAAGACTTCCTTGCCGCAGCCACTTTCCCCCAGAATCAGAATCGTTGAACGATTGTTGGAAATCTTTTTGGCGTACTCAATGGTACTGACAAAATGTCTATCCGCCCCCATTATTTTATCAAAGGTGTAATAGGGTTGCTCCGATTTGACGATTTTTTTTGACTGATCTTCCTTCAGAACAAAAACGATCTCAATACTGTCGTCCTGAGGATTATAAATCGGACTGGCGGTCATTTGGCAATGAAAATGATTTCTCAGCGCTTTAATATTGATGATCCGATTGACGTGTTTTTCTGAATGGATCGCTTCCTTAATATTATCCCATTCTTCAATAATCTCCGAGACATTGGTAGCCGATAATTGTTTGTATTTATTGCCAAATAAGTCCATCGCCCTCTGATTATATATCTTTATCCGACCATCCAGATCGGAAGTGAGGATGGCTACCGGCATTGAATTGAAAATAGTCTTAATATGTTTATTGGTCATATTTTGGAGCCGATTATATTCTTTTACCCGGAGCATTTCTTCGATGGCATTGGAAGCTGCAATTACCATTCCCAATGTATGGGGATGAACAGAATCGGAATAGCCGGTCAGATCCAGGGCGCCAATCAGGTTTCCATTGGGATCTCTAATTGGTGCTCCAGAACAGGTCCAGCGGTGATAAGCCTTGATAAAATGGTCTTTACCCGACAATTGTACCGGTTCTCCCGATTTTATGACCAGCGACATAGCATTGGTACCGATACACTCTTCATTCATATAGGCACCAGCGACCATTTTCAGTTCAAACGCTTCCGTCAATATTTTTTCATCGCCGATGGCGTTAAGGATACAGCCATCTTTATCAGTCAACAGCACAAAAAAATTATTTCCCCGGACAATACTCATCAGATGTTCCATATATGGCGAAGCCGTTAGAATCAGATCTCTGTTTTCTGAAAATTTAGTCTGGAGCTTTGAATGGTCGATCATTTTTTTACTGAAAACCTGATCTTCGGTAATGCCATATCCGGCACAACGATCCTTTGATTGTTTGATAAGGTTTTGATAAATATTTTCATTCATGGTTAAAGTCTCTTTTCATTGATTTTTACAAATCCACTTTTCTTTTTCCTGATTATAACATAAGTCAAAGATGCCGGCATAAGGGATCTTCCAATTAAATACTTGTTTGATTGACAATCCAAACAGATCGGCCAGAATAACCCGGATGACGCCAGCATGGGCCAGAATCAAAATTGACTTTGATGATTTTTCTTTGACAATTTCTGCAAATGCCGGCAAGACCCGCTGCTGTAAGTCGATATAACTTTCACCGTCCGGTGGTGCAAAAATGTCCAGCTCCCGGCCTCTCTGTTCATATATCCCCGGGCAGCTGTTTTTAATTTCGGAAAAGGTCTTCCCGTCCCACTCACCCATATCAATTTCTTTTAAGGCATCAATCGTTAACCTTGGGACTGGCCGCTCTGCCAGTAAAATGTCCAGGGTATTAATACAGCGACTAAGGGGACTGGTATAGGCTTGATCCAAAGGGATTGTTTCAAAATGTGCTCTGAGTTTTTCTGACTGCTGAACCCCTTCTGGTGATAAGGGAACATCCAATTGGCCGATATAAGTTTTTTCATTTTTCCATGTTATTTTACCATGACGGACTAGGTATATCTGCATTCCCATTACGACACCTTTCTTAATCTGATTAGATTATGTTAAGCTGCTTTAAGTAACGTTATATATTGGCTGACACTGTTTATTTATGCGATCATTCTTTTTACTTTCTGCAAAATGAGTTCTGCATTCCGGTATCGCTTTATTATTTTTTCAGTTGCAATCGGATTGTCTTTATAAAAATCCAGTGACATAATTTTTCTTACCTCCAGATCTATCAGCTGATCGTTTTCAACGAGTTTATCGGTCAAATAAAGGATTTCACTTTCAGTAATGGCTTGGTCCGGTTCTACTATAATATCCATGTGGTCAGCAATGATATCACCCACTTTTGGGTAACCCATATCCCTTAAAAGTTCCCCGCCTCGATAAGCATGTTTTTTTTCGGTTTTGACAAGATCATGGAGCAGAGCAGCCGCTCGCAGGACTGATCGATCAAGGGTTACTCCCTTTTCTGTTAATTGTACTGCCAGACCCATAGCCGTCTGTTTAACTTTGACGCAGTGCCTGCGAATATTTTCTGGTAGCTTAAATTTATCCCAAATGGCATAACATTCGCTTAAATTAGGTGCTGTCTGGCTATCGTATGCTAATAGTGTCTCATAATCTGTCCGGGTATCCATATCCATCAGAATGGCCCCGTCAATCAGTGGGAGATCAACAGCATCCGCTTCATACAAACCCAGTAAACTCTTCAGGCCGCCGTCCTTTTTATTTTCCAGAATCAGGTTCTGATATTTTTTATGGATTAGTGGCGGGTGTCCCCGTTCACCTAAAAAGCAGGGATAGATAATGCCTTTGCCGGTTCTTTCTGAGGCCTCCATCAGATATTTGAGGGTTTCCGGTTTCACCAGAGGAATATCCACCGGGTGAATAAAAAAAGCATCGATCTCTTCATTCAATTGGGTGATACCTTTTATGATCGAGGTATACATTCCCTCAGCAAACTTTTCATTGATCACCAAACCCAGTGGTTTATTTTTAACATAAGGACTTATTTCATCCGCCCGATGTCCCAGTACCAGAATGATCTGATCCACGCCGGCCAGTTGATAAGTCGCGACTAGCCGCTCGACGGCCGTTTGATTTCCAAATTTCAGTAGCGGCTTAAACCCATCCATCCGTGAAGAATAACCAGCGGCAATAATAACAGCGCCTATCTTATTTTTTTTCAATTTGGTTGCCGCCTGATTTGAATCATTTCCGCCACGATACTTACCGCAATTTCCTCCGGGGTATCGGCTAAAATACTAAGACCGATGGGACTATGCACCCGTTCCAGATCACTAAAAGAAAAACCATCTTCTAAAAGGGCCTGATAAACATGATTGCGTTTGTTTTTACTGCCAATCATCCCGATGTATTTAGCCTCAGTTTGCAGTATTTGAGCAAGAACATCTTTATCATCGGAATGACCTCTGGTTACGATGACCACAAAGGAATAATGATTGATTTTAACGTAATCCTCGATATTTTTAAAGTCCGGAATAACAATCACTTCATCGACTGTATTAAAACGCTGAGTATTTGCAAATTCTTCCCGATCATCCACTACCGTTACATAAAATCCGACAAGCTTGCACAATTCTGCCAAAACCTTGCCAATATGCCCGCCACCTATAATACAGGCATTTTCTTTATTAAAAAAAGTTTCGACATAAAACCCTTGATTTTCCAGAAAGGCTTCTTTATATTTTAAATGATAGAAGTTCTCTCTGATTTCTTTAACCAGGCTGAAAACTTCATCACTTTCAGATCCAAAAAAACCAGTTTCAGTACAGACCCATTTTTCCAGACTGCCATTTTCATTGCTTGTTCGTGGTATTTTTGTAATGGTTACAAAGTCGGTTTTATTTTCAATCAACTGGACGATTTCGCCATAAAAAAGTTGATTCTTAGGATCCCACCAATCAATATACTCTAATAGAATTTTCAAGTCCCCACCACATACCATTCGCCGGGAAACATCATCTTTGCTGTTGAGGATAAATTCCTCAATCTGAAAATACTTGTCCTTATAAACCTTAGCCGCTGCTCGAATCACCATTGCTTCAACCAGACCGCCGCCAATGGTTCCTTCAACCGTCAGATCCGGTTTGATGATCATCTTGGCGCCTTCGCTACGGGGAGCTGATCCGGATTTTTTCAGAATGGTTGCGATGACACAATTTTCGCTTTGTTTCTGCGTGTCTTTTATTATTTTTAACAACTCATACATCTCTTTTCTCCCTTCGCAAGTCCACTATTTTTCGCTTAACCATACTGTTAACCAATTGATCCGGATTTTGCAGCTGACTTCTTGCAACTTCCACTTGAATGGAAAAGTCACCGTTTTTATCAAAATATTCCTGAACCAGCATTTTAACATGATTTTCTTTTTCTGATGACTGTTCTTCGTTATAGAAGGCAACGTTAATTCTAAAAAGGTGCTTATCTTTAACGGTTAACTGATAATCCACCAGGTCTTCAAAAGCCAGCAGTATTTCTTCCAGCGCTTTCAGATCAACGTATATACCGTCTTCTAAGTGAATACGATTTTTCAACCGACCTTCCACTTTTTTCATTGTTCGCAAAAATGTTCCGCATTGACAGGTTGCTTGGGAAAAAGCCCCGATATCTCCGGTTCGGTAGCGAATCAATGGCATCGCCTCACGATCAAAACTGGTAAAGACGATCTCACCGTAGACTCCGTCGGCCACTGGTTCCCCATAAACAGGATCAATTATTTCAAAATATAAGTCACCTTCCCGGAGATGATAGCCATTTAGGGCCTGACATTCCACCCCACCACCGTATCCCATTTCGGTCATCCCGTAATGATTGAACACCTGACAACCAAACTTCTGATTGAGCTCGAAAGCCAGGGACTGTGGAACATAGTCAGTACTGAGCAAAACTTTTTCAATGCTCTTGAATCCATCTTGTTTCATACGGCTGAGATACAAAACTTGAATCGGAATGCCGACAATACAATTAATCTCATTCTCAACAATTATTTTCTCCACTGCATCTAGGTCGGTAAGGAGTCCATAAACAACACAGGTCGTTTTGGTTCGGTCAAGGGCTTTTTTTAGCAGGTTTCCAATTGTACCAAAGGTATTCCCCGGCAGCAATACCAGCACCCGATCGGAGCAGTCAATTAGTGAACGCATGCCATAATCGAAAAAATCCACTGTTTTTTGGAGATCCGTATCGGTAAAAAAAATCCGTTTTTTATTGCCGCTGGTTCCCGATGTATTCAAGGTAACAATCCGATCAATCCTCGATTGAGGGACACATAAAAACGCAAAGGGTTGGTTTTTTATATCATCGGCAGTTGTAAAGGGGAGATGATTAAAATCATCCCATGATTTGATCTGCTCCGGGTCGATGCCTTCCAACTGTCTTTGATAAAACGCACTGTTTTTTTTGGCATAGCTAAGAGTTTCAACAATTTTTTTGAGTTGATAGGTTACGAGCTTATTTTGGTTTGCCGGTGTTATGCCGGTGCGTTTGATGATCCATTCTTCCATTGGTGTCTTTTTCATAAAATCCTCACTGCTTGCGATAAAGGGAATAGCCATTCTTATCGGTCAGGTTATACATACAAAACGGGATCAACTGACCCTTGGGATTGACAACATGGATACAGCAATCTTTAACCCGGTTCAGATCAAGATTCCAGACATCCTGAAAGGCCATCGCCGAAAGACTGAAGGAATAGCGGTTGATCCGCTCGAGAATCTTATCCCATTGATCTTTTTCCTTATCTTCGTGGCTCACATTTTGTTTTTTTTCCGCGGTCAAATCATGACCGCACCATTTGCGCGAGACGTGGGCTTTGGTTTTGTTCGCGCCTGCTTCTGCTTGTTCTTTTCCACAGCAATTGGCGGGATTGTTCACCGACATCAGTTCATTATTTTCCTGAAGCATATAATTTCCATGAAAGGAACACCGGGCATTTTCACATCCCGGCGGCGCAAAACTTTTCTTTCTGATTCGCCCCGCGGTCTGATCTTCAATTCTGTCCATGATATCCCCTAAAGTCAACCGCTTTTCTTCCACCGGTAAATTGGGAATCCGGCCAAAATAACTGGCTGGCTGGATATGAACCCCTTTAACGGTTGGTACCCAATCTAATCCAAAATTGATAATATTCCCCAGCTCATCATCATTGACTCCACTGACCAGGGTTGGCACCAGGACGACTCCAATATTATATCGCTGACAGTTTTTGATTGCCTTTATCTTGGTTGCCACTAATGGTTTACCTCTGAGTTTTTTATAAATCTCGTCATTGATGCCATCAAACTGCAGAAACACAGAATTGAGTCCCGCCGCTTTTAGTTGTTTGACAAAAGCTTCATCCTCACCCATACGAATCCCATTGGTATTGATTTGAATAAAGGGAAAACCCAACTGATGTCCCAATTCAATAATTTGCGGCAGATCATCCCTTAAGGTCGGTTCGCCCCCGGATAACTGAATATTACAATTACCGGAGGTTTCCATGACACTGGCATACATCGACCGGATCGTATCGAGGGTCAGATCGGTCTGGTTGTTTCTATTGGCATCCGCAAAGCAAAAGGAACAATTGAGATTACAACGCTGGGTTACCTCAATCAGAGCGGTACAGGTATGCTGACGATGATCGGCACAGAGCCCGCAATCATAGGGACAGCCTTGGGCAACCTCAGTGTTTGGTTTATTGATGGTAGCCGGAACCTTATGACGGACCCATTCTTCCATGGGCATACTGCCCCGCCACAGCAAGGCTTTAAAACGGCCATGTTCGAGACAGGATTTTTCCATATAGCTCTCGTTGTTCTCGGACCAAATGATCGCACCTATTTTTTTAAGACAAACAGGGCAAAGGCTTTCAGTTGTTGAGATGATTCGCTTCATTTTCTTCCTACTGCTCTCTGTTTCCAAAAGTATAACTGTTTTCCTGAAGTATTTCGACCACCTTTTCAAAGCTTTCCAGCAGGGTATCGCCACATTTCACCGGATAGGCCTGATTATTTTCATCAGTAAACCGGTAAACGCCAATTAGATCCACACATTCGGTGCTTTTAAAGCGCTGTTCAAACCAATCCATATAGTATTTAACCATCCTGCCAAAATTATCACGGGTGTATTCCCGGGCTTTGCCTTTTCCGGCATATAAACCGATCACACCAATTCCTCCGGTTAAAACACCACAGGCTTTCTGATTGCCGCCAATGCCATTACACAAGCCATTCATCACCCGGATCAGGTCCTCATTTTCGATCTCTTCGATATCCAGTGCCAGCTTAAGCATAATTTGACTGCAGCAATAGCCTTCTGTTCCCAGTCGATAAAGCTCAAATTTCAGTTCGTCCATGTCTTATTCCACCTTTCTTGCGATCATCATATAGTAGCCCGGTTTGCACATTTTCAATGCATCCTGGAACCCGGCCGCACAAGCACCACCGGTTTTTTGCCAGAATGCATTCATGGAGCCAAATTCAAAGATGGTTTTGACCAGCAGCTGTTTGAGCAATTCACTGTAGTCTTCAATTAATATAATCTCAAAACCTGCGCTTTCGACATCATCCTCCAACTGTTTTAAATCGTATAAACCTCGCATACAACTCTCAAACTGATGGACTTTCATGGCTTCAAGCGATTCGGGATTTCGGGCATAGACGTCGGTGATAAAAAATGTCCCGTTATTTTTCATCACCCGATAAACCTCTTTCAGGGCAGCAGTCATATCGGTCATCAGCGAAAGCGTGCACTCGGACAATACCCCCTGAAATAAATCATCTGGGAAGGGAATCGCTTCACCGCTGCCGATTTGAAAGGTGTTGTCAGGATTGTTTTTCCGGGCAGTGGCAAGCAGCTTTTGCGAGGGATCAATCCCCACCGCTTTCAGCCCATGGGTCTTATCCAGATAACTGACCGTCGCGCCTTGTCCGCATCCCAGATCCAGCAATAAATCAGCTGATGTCCAGTGACAGCATGCAACTCCCTTGTCGGTTAAATCAAATCCTCCCAGCCTCAGGGTTTCACCCAGAAGCTTGTTCATCTCAGAACTTTCATAGGCACAATTTCTAGACAATTATTTGTCCTCCAATCCTTCTTCTACTTCCTTCATCTTCCCCAGAGCCAGCGCTTCGTCAATAAATACCTGGTTACAGGTCGGACATTTCATCAGATCCACTTCAAAATTCCCTTCCATATAGCGAACCTTGACCTTGGCTAATTCCAGTTCGCGCTGGCATTTATCGCAGAGCCACTTTGTTTGGTCATAACTTTCGTGTTTCATTTTGTTCCTCCGCTATTTCCATCCCTTCCAGTATTTCCATGCGGTGGCTGTAGACGCTTTTAATCAGGAAGGATTCCGCTTCTTTTTCATATTTCACCCAAAAGGTGACATTATCCCGTCGCAGTCTGGCCAGATACTCACCGGTGTCTGGATTACAAAAACGTTCGTTTTTCGCTTCGGCATTCTTGAGCACCGCTTGAATATCTTCGATCAGGATATACCGATCCTCAATGTTCTTTTTTACATCATCGGGGATAATCAGTGTAAGGTTTTCTTCCATCACGTCTTCTATTGGTTCCTCGCACCAAATTTCTTTTAATAGGATTTGTTTAACCCGACTTCTATTCCGATGACGTTCTGACAGGGTTGGCATCTTACGGGTAGCCGATTCGCCATCATCTTTAGGATAAATCAGATCCAGTAAATGATAGGTTCGTTTGCCGCCGGAAACAAACAGATCCTTACACATGGCACAGTAAACCAGCAAATCATGCTCACTTTCACCAATGCGTTCGTTAACAAAAGCGTTGGACTGTTCCCGGTTGGCGTAATAAACCAGGCCGCCGTAACCGCAGCATTTTGTTTTTTCTTTGCTGTATTCCAATTCTTCAATCCCGTAACCCAGTTTGGCTACAATTTTTCGGACACTTTCATGAAGATCACTGTTCTCCCGGGTGCCGCAGGCATCGTGAATACTTAAGGTTTGAGGAATTTTAATGTGATCTTTGTTCGGTAAGCCCTCACGGACATAAATATCCCAGAGCGACTCCACTTTTATTTCCGGAAGATATTTCTCGAAAATCCGGATACAGCTGGAACATGCCAGTATAAAGGTGGGGCGTTCCATTTCGGTCCATACTTTTTTGATGGCTTCGATATTCTCCATCATTAAGCCCTGTTGTCCTGCCCAATCGGCAGGCGCCCCGCAACAGCCCAGATAGATACCAACATCGCCTTTGACATGACCGACCAGGTACTCGTAGATGCTTTTGATATCGTCCGGATAGGATGCCGGCAACTGACAACCAGGATAGAAAAGATATTCGGTTTTGCCGGTGCCCTTGTACAATCCTTTAACATAATCTGAAAAGGAAATCAGCGGATAGTAAAACAAATCTTTTGATTCCTCTTTGCTGGGTTGTTTCCGCACCAATGAGAAATGGGAGCTGTTGGAAAAAGCCATATCTTTCAAAGCAAAGTCATGGGCCGAAACCGGCATCTTGCCCCGCTCTACCATACTTTCCCGGGTTTCATGAATGACATCGTTCATGCTGATCTCCAAAAAACATTCTTCCTTGCAGAGACCACATTCAGCACACGAATTAATCATTTTATTGGCATAATGCGTTCCTAAAATAATCCGTTCGTTGTGGTTAATCTGACGAATATAGGCATCCGGGGACATTTCAAATTGTCGCATATGGACACAGCCTTCAATGCATTTGCGACACTGACATTTGACACAGCGTTTGGCCTCTTCGATTGCTTCTTCCTGGCTGTAAATTCCGGCTGATTTCTCAATCGGTGGCAGCGGTTCTTTACTGCTGATATCAAATTGAAGCGGTGTTTCAAATACACCTTCCCGATCTCGGGAATCGGTCAGGGAAACCTTTGACAAATAGCGTTCAATGGAAATCGCCGCCCGGCGCCCGGAGCTGGCTGAGAAAATCACCGAATCCGTTTTATTGAGTAACTGGCCACCGACAAACAGCGCCGAATCACTCACCTGAAAGGTAACCGGATTAACTTCGACTGGCGCTTCCCAGTTAGCTGTCCCCAGATAAACCGCGTCATATTCAGTTAGCAGTTCAGTCAGTTTACTTTTATCTACCGTTTCTTCAAAATGAATGATCATTTTTTTATCGGTAACCGCCTTTAATTCTTGCTGCAGTATTGCTTCAGTCAGGGAGTTGCCCACAAAATCCCACAATCGTCCGCCCAATTGATTGGTTTTTTCAAAAATTGTGACAATATAACCTTTTTTATCCAGATCAACAGCAGTGGTTAAACCACTTAGTCCGCCGCCGATAATCGCAACCTTGCCTTTATTTTTAGGCAGCGGCCAGATTTTTTTGGGTTTATAGACGCCATATTCCAGCACTGCTTTCTCTAACTCAGATATCCGGATTGAGCCGCCGGCCTCACTCCTTTCACAGGGCGCTTCGCAGGGATGATCACAGATTCGCCCGATAATATGATGAAAAGGCATTTTCTTTTCCATCAGCTTATAAGCATTCTGAAAATTCCCTTTTTCTATTTCTGATAGAAAATCGATGATTTCCAGATGAACCGGACACTGGGCTGTACAGGTAGGGGGTTCCTTATGAATACAGCGATCCCCGGTTTCCAATAATTTATCTAAATTCATAGTTGGTCTCCTAACTCTTTTATTATTCAGTCCATTGCAGTAACTAAGCATCGTCACCTTAACTCGTTCTGATGTCTGTTTCTATAAACAATTTATTATTAATGCGGATTAAACTGATTGTAAATCATGCGATCATTTCGTTAATACTAAGCAAATAATCTCATCTAATTGTGACATAGAAACAAACACCGAAGTCCAGTGTACGCTAACCCTACCAGTTAATTAAAATAGGAATTGAAAGCTTAGAAGCTTTCAATTCCTTTGATAATGAGACATGGTGTGTTTATTTTAAGGCTTCTAAACCTTCAAGTACTTTTTCGGGATAAGCTGGTAAATGTTTGATCCGAACACCGCAGGCATTGAAAATCGCATTTGCTATTGATGCATGTGGTGCTGACAATGGCATTTCGCCTGAACCGGCAGCGCCGTATGGTCCTAATGGACGTGGTGTTTCCTGATGTATCAGAACGATCTCATCAGGGACATCCTTCACTTGCGGAATGCCACATCCAGTTAGGGTTGTATGTTTTTTTAGATCTTCAAAGTCCTCACTTAAGGCTAAACCAATGCCCTGAGTTAAGCCACCCCATAACTGACCTTCAAGAACGGTTTTATTTGTAATGGTTCCGCAATCTGATACCAGGGTCAATTTATCGACATTGGTTTTTCCAGTGGTGGTATCAACCGAAACTTCTGACAATAACACCCCGTACATATAAACCGGGAATGGATTTCCCTGGCTGGTTTCAACGGATGGTGCTGTACATGGAGCTGTCCAAACGCCTTCATAACGTAATGGCAAACCTTCAGCGACCATTTCATCGTAGGTTCTGAAGCTACGATCATCTTTTTTCATGGCTGCCAGTAAATTTTCGCAGCCCACTTTTATAGCGTTTCCAGTCATTACATTTGAACGACTGCCGCCTGCTGGTCCACTATTTGGGGTCATTTTCATGTTATTCATAACCAGTTTAATCTGCTCCGGTTTAATTCCTAACGGTCGCAGTGTTTCATGGGCAAATGTCAATGTTCCCATATCAGCGCCTTGGCCATGGTCTTCCCAGGAATTCCCGACTGTTACACCGTCTTTAGTTAATTCAACCCACATTTCTGAGGAATCAGGACCGTCAAGACCACAACCATAGATATTCAGCGAGATCCCAACACCATGTTTGATATCTCCGCCTTCGGCGTTACTGGCTTCAGCTTTAGCTTTTGCGGTCTGATAAATCGGTCGAATCGTATCTATTGCCTGTGGTAAAGCGATAACATCTGGTTCGCAACCTTGTGGGGTAGTATCACCTTCGCGATAGACATTTTTATAACGAAGTTCCAGGGGGTCTTCGCCCATTTGATATGCCAGCATATCAATTAATGTTTCAGAAGCGAACAAGCTCTGTGGTGATCCGTAGCCTCTAAATGCCGAACCCCAGGCATGGTTGGTGGCAACGGTACGGCCTTCACCGCGGATATTGGGAATATTATAACCAGCGCCGATAAATTGCGAGCCACGGGTGGTTACCAGATCACCAAACTCACAGTATGGACCATGATCCACTGACCAGTCAGTTTCCATTGCTTTAAGGATACCATTTTCGTCGGCTCCCATTTTTACATTCATAAAGAATGGTGAACGTTTCCCGGTATAGGTTATCTGTTGATACATGCTGAATTCCAAGTAAACCGGTCTTTTGGTAACCAGCGCAGCAACCCCCAGCAAACCTTCAATCGTCGGGCTGAATTTGTAGCCAAAGGTTCCACCGGTTGGGTTTTGTACGATGAAATATTTGGTTGGATCAACCCCAATGGCTTCAGCAGTCATTAACTGGTGGAAATGAAGGGCTATACTTTTGGAATGAACCATCAGGTTATCATCCTCATCAAAATATGCAAATCCGACATCTGGCTCCAAGGGCAGATGTGGTTGACGGCCAACATAGAAGTCATCTTCAATGATATTAGGCAATTTTTCCATCAAAGCTGCTGTATCATCGCCCTTAACAACATTGGTTTTGAAATAAACATTTGGTGTACCCGGATGAATTTCGATGGCATCCTCGGCCTTCGCTGCCGGCGCGCTCATATAAGCCAGCAATTCTTCGACTTCAACAACAACCTTTGCAGCAGCGGCTTCAGCCTGTTCCGGGGTATCGGCTAATACCATGGCAATGGCATCACCAAACTGGAAGATTTTTTTGTCACATAAAATCGGGCGTTCCAGACCATCCCCTAAATTCGTCGGGAAGGCCAGACCGTTAATACGGTTGGTTCCGGGAACATCTTTAGCGGTGATCACTTTGAAGACGCCTTCCATTTTTTCTGCTTCTGAGGTATCAACAGAAATAATATTGGCATGTGAGACCTGAGCCTGAACCAGTTTGATGTGGAGCGTGTTTGCCGGCAGTTTTAGCCCTAAGTCGGCACCAAATTCCCAGGTTCCGGTAACCTTTGCCAGTGCTGAAGGACGAGTCATGGTGGAACCCATAATGGAAGCGCCATCTTTTAACTGGAACCATAGATCTTCTTTTTTGATTTCGCCGCGCATTAATCTGGCAGCATCCATAACCGCATCCACCAATGGAATGTAACCAGTACAGCGGCAGACATTCCGATGTTTCTGGAACCAGTCCCGAACTTCTTCGCGGGTTGGATTGATATTTTCATCTAACAATCCCTTGGCCGAAACGATAAATCCCGGAGCACAAAAACCACATTGGGCGGCGCCATGAACCATCCATGATAATTGCAATGGATGTAGATTATCATGGGTTCCGACACCTTCAATGGTGATGATTTTAGACTCATCAGCAACCCGTTTCATTTTAGTAACACAGGATCGCACTACCTTTCCATTTAAAATGACTGAACAGGCTCCACACTCTGCTTTGCCACAACCTACCTTTGTTCCGGTTAAGCCCTGCTGTTTTCTGATTAAATTTGCCAGGGTTGTTTCCGGATCAACAATTACCGTCCTTTGAATTCCGTTAATGAACAATGTCTTTTTTTCCACGTGATATCCTCCTTAAAATTTAAAAAACTAATTACTCTATATGGATGCAAAAATCAACCTTTTCCAAATCCGCAATTGGGATAATGACAGACCGGACAGGTGGAGCATAGTCCTCCGTGTCCCAGTTTGGATATGTCTTTGGGGGTTAATCTTTCGCCGACCATCAACTTTGGTACCACCAAATCAAAAACGGTTCGATGGCTGTACATAATGCAGCCGGGTAATCCCAGCACCGGAATATCACCCAGATAGGAAAGTAAAAACATCGCACCGGGCAATGTGGGTGCTCCATAGGAGACAAACTTGGCTCCTGTTTTTGCGATCCCCTCCGGTGTTACATCATCCGGATCGACAGACATTCCGCCGGTTACGGTGACAATGTCTGCCCCTTCTGCTATTAAATCCAGGATGCATTGGGCAATCATGTCCGAATCATCTCGGGAAAAAACCTGTTTAAATACCTCGGAATCAAGTTCGGCAAACTTTTCTCTAATCACATCTCCGAACTTGTCTTCGATCCGGCCATAGAAAATTTCATTGCCAGTAGTGACAACCCCCACCTTGAACTTTTTCAGTGGCAGCACTTCGACAATTGGTTTACTTCTTGCGCATAATTCCTCCATCCTGATCAGTTTTTCATTTCCAATCGAAAGCGGGATGATTCGGGTTGCGCCGACCAGGGTTCCTTTAGTCACCATGGTATCGGTATGAAGAGTAGCCATCATCATTTCGCCCAGTTCGTTGATCTTCTGAAGAACTGGCACATTTATTTTAAGCAGTCCCGATTGGGTTGCAGTCATTGTCACTTTCCCTTCGGATGTACCAACGTATTCAACTCCGATTCCCGATGCTGCCTGTCCCAATCGTAGGGCTGCATCGTCTTCATGAATGGTTCCATCATTAAACGCAATGATGGCGATGTGTTCTTTTCCCATGTTCAATAATCGGGGAATGTCTTCTTCCTGCACGATATGCCCTTTCTTAAATGCTGCTCCTTTATACTCCCCGGGGATAATCTGAGTCATATCATGTGCCAGGAACATACCCACTGATTCACAAACAGGTACTACCTTCATATTGTTTCCTCCATTAGCTTGAACTGTATCACTTTCACAGTGTTACTTATGATGGGTTAATATATAGCAATAAACGTGCCAACTAAAAAAAGCCTGTTTAAAGGGCTTTTTTTAGTACGAAAATTATATTTTTCTTTGTTTTGAGCAATTTCTGTAAATACCATGTTCGTTAATTGATCGAATGCTTGTTTTTCGAACATTCAAATCAGCCTATTTTGAACAATATAAAGTGACATCTTTTTACCATCTGATTTAATGCTCAATTATTAATGTGTTTTATCATCTCTATACTTGTCCGTTTTTTATAATCATGTAGGGCACCAACATATCTTCGTAACAGATCCTGCCATGGGTTCCCCCTGAACCACTTGGATGGAGCCCATGGTCAGCGGTAATGATGATGGTTCCTCGGAAATCATGGGTCAGTTCCTGGACCATTTTATCCACTTCGTAAATTTGCTCCATTGACTCCCGGGAATAAGGACCATAGGTGGTCGCATCATCATCAATGCTATGAAAATGAGTGAAGATCAGTTGATTTTTTGCATTGATTGCTTTTTGGGTATTTTCATAAACATTCCTGTCCTGATCACCCTCATTGACTGAAAGGACCGGTTCGATGGAGGTGTTGAGCATTTTAATGTCACCTTCGATGTAAGCTGCCGTTTTGTTGAGTGCCCGGGCTTTGTCAAAAATATCTGTACCCTTAAAATCCATAACTTCCCGGTTGTTAATCCCATTGCTGTTGGGAAGTGTTCCGGTGATCATGGCCGCCAGTCCCGCCGGAGAAATCGGCGGATATACAGATAAAGCCGGCTGCGCGGACAAACTGGATAAATAAGGAGCTTTCCCCTGTTCCCCTGCCATTTTCAGCATTGTCCAACCCAGACCATCCAACTCAATAACCATCACATCACTTCCTTTTTCCAGCTGATGGATGGCATCCGGGGCCACATCGATAATGGAAAACCGGGGCGGATCGCCGAGAACTCCAGCAACATCAGTGATGGTTGTCAGATCCGAGGCCGTGTAGTTGATCCCGGTCTCGCTGATTTCAAAAAAACTTTTATCACTCACTTTATCAAATTTGATACTGCCATCCCGACCAAATACAGCGATTTCTGCCTGAAAATCGAGCAGATCTTTCGGTAAAACCTGCTTGTGAGTGGTGTAAACAGCGACTGTTTTTTCATTAATTTCAGACTGACCTTCAAATATTCGCTTCTCGGTGAAACCATTCAGGTACAAATTGCCGGCCGTAGTGCTCCGGTATCCCTTTTTGTCATCAATTCCAATGGCCTTTTTATCTTCATCCAGGTCGGTCGAAATCACGACGATAGTACTCAGATTTTTGATCTGGCTGGAGATCGGATGAAGGGTATTAATCAGTTCCCAATCATAGCGATTTGAATAACTCAGATGACAGTCACTGAGATCATTTCCGTTTATTTTGGAAGACAATCCATCTGCCCCGATTAACAGTAGATCATAACTGGTTGACCGGGGTTGGGCCGAGGCAATCACCTTTTCCAGGGCAATTGTGGTATAATTTTTTTCATCTTTGGTAACCCGCTTGATCGGATAACCCATCATGGTATTGATGGTCAATGGCGTTTCGACATCGCCACCGATTGTAAAGCTTTCGGGATACTCGCCGCCCAAACCCTGATAATCACATCCGGAAAGAATGAAAATGAGCAGAATCAAGGGGATCATTATCCGGATTTTTTTTAAATAGCCGGTCATCATTTCACCTACACAACCGCTTTAATAAACAGCAGTCCTTTCACCGAAACTGCATCTGACCCTTCAAAAACACCATCAACACCACTGTCAGATAACGTTAGAATCCCCTTTTTAAGATCTTCCAAGGTCATTTCTGTTTCGTACCCATCGGCACCCGTCAGCTTGTATCTGGCTGCCTCCCTGATTTTCAGCTCCTGGAATATTTTATCGACAGCAACCCCTGACTTTCCATTCAGGACGGTGGTGCCATATTTTTCCTGAGCTTTTGAAACACTCAAAAGCAGTTCTTTTCCCAGCTTATTATAGAGCATATCTTTCATCCGCATCCCTTCCGGAAGGTCCGGACCAATAAACATTGGCGCATTTTCGCCGGTGATTTTGATATACTGATTTTTATATAGATCATAATTCTCGGTTCGTGCCCAGCCATCCATTCCGGCCACATCCACTGTCTCAGTTTTAGTAGCGCCAGTTTTTTCCAATAGCTGACTGGTTGGAACAGCCTGATCAATGGCATCGTAATACTTGTAGGTTTCTGGTGTACAGCTCAAAACTGCCGTTTCCAGCATGGCCAGATTTTCGGTTTCGACCTGGGTCACAGCCCCCTTAATCTCGATTTTATTAAGGAATTTCACCCAATACATCGCCCGTTCCTCTGGCACCACCGTCCGCAAATCGCAGGCTGCCCCGTTAACTTCATAGGCAATGATCACATCCCGAATTGCCAATACCTCCCGGGGAATTTCGATGGCGTAACCGTCAGTGGCATTTAATACAATGGCATCATAGTTTTTTTGTGATTCCCCATATTTCGCCAGAATGTCTTCCAGTTTGACTCCTTTTCCGGAGGTGGGCGTTTGTGTTCCACTGGCATCAATTGAAATCGCTTCGAATGTCACGGGCGTCATGGCCTTGATTTCATCACCGGTGATGATTTTTTCGTCGGCCAGACCGGTAATCAGCACTTCCTGACTGTCGGTTTTCTCTGCTACCGATGTGAAGCCCAGCTTTTGGGGATCGGCGCCGGCATCTGTTACACATTGCGCCACCGCACCAACGATACCCCGACTGGTCAGGGTCGCCCCAGAAACAGCATCCACGTCCAGCCGTTGTTTTTCAATGATACTTTCCGTCATTCCTTCGACCGCTTTGGTTGCGTAGTCCAGATCATCCTTGTGAGAAACCACTTGTACCGATTCAATTTTATTTTCCGAAAAGGTCACCTCCACTTTGATGGGACCATTTTTCCCTTGCGCCGACCCTACATAGCTGCCAGCTTCATAGCTGACGCCATTGGTACAACCGACTAACATCACCATCATCAGGCCGGTTAGAACCCCTATATAACCTCTTTTCATCTTTCCCTCACTTTCTCTTATCACTTAAATCCGTTAATCAGGAAATCTCGATTTCCTTCAGAAATTTTGTCCAGTTTTGCTTAAAGCTCTCATTCTTGGCCACGATAAAAAAGCAATCCTGATTCTCAAAGGTCAAATTTTCACCATCCATTGCAAAGGTCAGAAAAAGTTTTCCCGGATCTTCCAGATCAGCTTTACTGTAGGCCTTTGAAAAACCATCCTGAGAAGTACAGGTGATCTGATTAACCGTACTTAAATCCACACCGGCTGTTGCCAGAATATCTTTTAAGAGGATTCCCGAATGTTCATTCGTGATTGGTTCTTCGCCGCTTTTTCCCTGGGTCGTTTCAAACGCCACCAGCGGAGCGGTGGTCATGATTTTCTGATCAATGATCCATTCCTGACCAGCGGCGGTGAAGACCCTTACCTGGGCAGTTCCCGAAAATTTCGGCGCACTTGCAGAAGATTTCTCATCACCGCCACTGCATCCCACCACCAGAAACATTGCCATCATTATCGCCAAAAACAGGCTGATACTCTTTTTCATTACACTCTCCTGTCGATTTTTATTTTTAAATAAGCTTGTATATTTGTTGCATTCTTCTTTTACTTCTCTAGACCATCAAAGCCGCCCACACGTAGCTGATACTCAGAAGAACTGCTGCAATCATCACCCCATAATCATATCCTTTTAGTCTGAGAACCAGGTATTCTACCCGGTTTTTATAGGCGCCGAAGGCTCTGCTTTCCATGGCAATGGCGATTTCTTCGGCGTGCTTTAATGAGGACAGAATAATTGGAGTAATCAGATAAACGTAGATCTGGGTTTTCTTACCAAAGGGGATCTTTTTGAAATCGATTCCCTTTAACTGCAACGCCACCATGGAATCCTGAAATTCTTCGGTGAAGATGGGAATAAACCGCAACGACAACGCCGTCATAAAGGCGATTTTATAGGGCACCTTCCACTGGAT
>PGZR01000036.1 GCA_002841405.1 Firmicutes bacterium HGW-Firmicutes-4
GACCATCCGGCAAATCAACGAAGCCAATCTGGCGATTGAAGGGGAAGTTATTTCTCTGAAACTGGATCGGCTGGAAAAAGTGATTACCAAGATCTTTGAATTTATCGAAGAAAACCCCAGGGGAATACCGGAAATACGTAAATTTATGGGCTATTATCTGCCCACCACATTGAAACTGGTTTCGGTCTATCGGGATTTGGATGCCGAGCCGATTCAGGGAGCCAATATTCTGGCCACCAAAAAAGAAATTGAAGATACTTTGGATACCATCAGCCATGCTTTTGAAAATCTGCTGGACAGTTTTTATGAAGACACCGCCATGGATGTCTCAACCGACATTTCGGTGCTTAACACGATGCTGGCCCAGGAAGGGTTAACCAAAAGAGATTTTAAGAAATAAGTCCTAATTCAATAGTAGCAAACCATGACGCTTGTAATTTATGGCAGTTTTGAAATAGTCAACTTAACTAAGATGAGGAGAATAGCAATGGAAGACAATATGAACGATTATTCCCAGGCAACCCCGACCCTGACCTTTGACCCATTTGAAGAGGAAAAAACAATGACCGCTAATGTTCATCAGGAACTGAAGGGAGAACGACAAGTTTTTGACGAAAGCCGGCTGACACCGGAAGAACGACGGATGGTGGATGATTTTGCCAGCAAAATCGATCTCACCAATTCCAGTCTGGTGATGCAGTTTGGGGTTGGCGCGCAAAAGAAAATTGCCGATTTTTCAGAAACGGCGCTGAATAATGTCCGTACCAAAGATATGGGTGAGGTTGGCAAAATGCTGGGCGATATGGTCACGGAACTGCGGAACTTTGACATTGAGGAAGAAGACAAAGGCTTTTTAGGCTTTTTCAAGAAAAGCAGCAACAAGCTCAGCTCGATGCAGACCCGCTATGCCACTGCCGAAAACAATGTCAACCGGATTACCGAAGCGCTGGAAAAACATCAGATGCAGCTGTTAAAAGATGTCGCCATGCTGGATAAACTTTACGATGTCAACAAGACTTATTTTAAAGAATTATCAATGTATATTATGGCTGGTAAGAAGAAACTCCAGGAAGTTGAAACCAAAGAGTTGCCGGAGCTGATCAAGCGCTCACAGCTCAGCGGGCTGCCCGAAGACGCCCAGGCAGTTAATGATTTATCAGCGATGTGCAATCGCTTTGAGAAAAAAATCCACGATCTGGAACTGACCCGGATGATCTCGATTCAGATGGCACCGCAGATCCGGCTGGTTCAGCATAACGATACCTTGATGGCCGAAAAAATCCAGTCCTCGATTGTCAACACGATTCCGCTCTGGAAAAGTCAGATGGTGCTGGCCTTAGGGGTGGTTCATTCCGGCCAGGCGGCCAAAGCCCAGCGGGAAGTCACCAATATGACCAATGAATTATTGCGAAAAAATGCCGAAACCCTGAAGATGGAATCCATTGCTACCGCCAAAGAATCGGAACGGGGCATTGTCGATATCGAGACCCTGCGGATCTCCAACGAATCGCTGATTTCAACCTTTGATGAGGTTCTGAGAATTCAGACCGAAGGCCGTCAGAAACGAAAAGAAGTGGAAGCTGAGCTTGAAAAGCTGGAAAATGATTTAAAAGTCAAGATGCTGGAAATCAGACGATAAGGATAAAAACAATCAGTAGCTTCTGCTGGTTGTTTTTTTGTGCTGTTGGCAGTTATAGCAGAGAAGTGATTAGCCGTTAATACAGGGGAGTGTCATAATAAGTATGTTACTAAAAAAGTGGCAAAATGATGATCAACACTGAACTTTTCTGGTGGCTTTAAAAAAATCTGAAAAAAATGCTGATAATTGTATAATCATCTAACGGCGATGGAATTGATTAGCTAAAAGGCCATTGAAAACTATTGCAGATTGGGTATAATTATAATCAATAGTATTTTGCGGAGAACATAAAAATGATAACAACATACTTTGGCGTCGGATGAGATATATATTTTCTGAAAAGTGGAAAAATCGTCACAACTCAAGTAGGTGGCAAAGCGGAAATCAGGCAAGGTATTAATCAAAACAGGAGGAAAGCTATGGCAACTTTTTATACCAATGATCATGTTGAATTGTATTATGAGGTTAAGGGGGCAGGAAAACCCTTGCTGATGATTCCCGGATGGACCTGTTCAACCCAGTTTTTTAAAAAGAATAGCGATGTATTGGCAGAGAATTTTCAGGTTATTTTAATGGATTTTCGCGGACATGGCGAATCGGAAAAGGTCTTGCACGGTCACCGGATTTCCCGATATGCGATGGATGTGAAAGAGCTCCTGGATCAGCTGGATGTTGAGGATGTCACGGTCCTCGGTTGGTCCATGGGAGTTGCGGTACTCTGGAGTTATCTGGAATTATTTGGCAATCATCGGGTCAGTAAGCTGGTCTGTGTTGATCAGGCGCCACTGCAATATACTGGCCCGGATTGGTTCTGGGGTCAGAATGGCTGTTACGATGTGGAAATGTTTATCAGGACCTGCTGTGCCATTGAATATGCTCCGCGAGACAGCGCCGAAGGCCTGGCCTTTGCATGTCTGTACCATGAACCAACAGCAGATGAAGTAAAATTCATTGCTGATGAGATATCAAAATGCCCGCCTAAGGTTCGCATTGAAATCATGCGGGATCATACCAATTTGGACTGGCGGGACTTGCTACCGCTGATCAGTCTGCCGACCCTGGTATGCGTAGCCAGACAAAGTGTTGTTTTTGACTGGCAGGGCAGTGCCTATGTGGCGGAGCACATTCCTAAAGCAAAATTGGAGTTTTTTGAGGATTCCGGTCATATGCTATTCTGGGAAGAAGCTGAAAAATTCAATCAGGTCATTGCTGATTTTATTAAGGCCTGAAACAAGCATTAATAATAACATGGGTCACCCAGTTACCCATGTTATTGTTTTTTGACACCCAACTAAGATTGCCAAATGGCTAGAAGTTGTGCTGGCGTTTGCCCTCGACATCAAAGGCTATGATTTAAAAGCCTGGCTTTTGCCTGCTAATCTGATTTAAAGGAGGCACAAAATGAGAATAGTGATCGCTCCGGACTCTTACAAGGGGTCTTTATCGGCTTCTGAAGTCTGTGACATCGTTGAAGGTGCGATTCTTAAAATAATGCCCACCGCTGAGATCGTCAAAATTCCCCTTTCAGATGGTGGTGAAGGTCTTGTGGAGGTGCTGGTCAGGCACCAAGCTGGTGAGATGGTAAGAATCAGAACAAAAGACCCCCTATTCAGGGAAATAACTGCTGCTTATGGCATTTTGAACGGGGGTGTCGCAGTTATTGAAATGTCGGCGGCTTCCGGTTTGCCACTGCTTGCCCCCGATGAACACAATCCACTGAAAACAAGCACCTACGGGACCGGAGAAATGATTGCCGATGCAATTAACCGGGGTTGCCGCAAGATTATTCTCGGTTTGGGTGGCAGTGCCACCAATGATGGCGGACTAGGGGTTGCCAATGCTCTGGGAGTCCGGTTTTACGATCAAAACATGGAATTGCTGGCCCCCGTTGGCGAAAATCTAAGCCGGGTTACTACCATCGATACCAGCCTGATGGAACCCTTATTACAGGAGGTCGAAATCATCATTGCCTGCGATGTTGAAAATGTCCTCTGCGGAATTCAGGGGGCGGCAGCAATCTACGGCCCTCAAAAAGGCGCCAACAGTGAAATGGTGGCTTTTTTAGATCAGGGGCTCCAGACTTTTGGACGGCTGCTGGAGAAGGAAACAGCCAAAAATCTGGTGGCGTTAAAGGGCATTGGCGCCGGCGGCGGGATGGCCTTGCCGTTGGTGGCTTTATTAAAGGCCCAGCTGAAATCCGGGCTGGATATTGTTTTGGATCAAATAGAGTTTGATTCAGTAATCAGCAGAGCGGATATGATCATTACCGGAGAAGGAAAAACTGATGCCCAGAGCGTGATGGGTAAGGTGATTTCCGGCGTTGGAAAACGGGGGAAGAAACAGAATATTCCAGTAGTGGTGATTTCAGGGTCGCTTGACGACGGTTACGAGGTTATTTATAATTGTGGGGTGGTGGCGGCTTTTGCGATCTTCAGCAATGACCGGGGCCTGGCATGGCATATGCAAAATGCTCCCCAATTACTGGAGAAAAGTATCTGCAACCTCTTTCGTTTTCTGGCAATTATTTGTATGATCCCCCAAAATATGAGGTGAATAAGGTAATTACACAGTTTATGGTACGGTGACAATTGTTAAAGAGATATAATAATAAGGAGAGGTTAGATGCTGGATAAGAAAATTGCCCAAAAAATAGCTGATGAGGTCATGAATACTCTTGGCTATAATATCAATGTCATGAACAAAAATGCAATTATTATTGGAAGCGGTTCACCAGATCGAATCGGTACCTTCCATGAGACAGCAATGTGTGCCATCCGAAATTGTATCACCTGCGAGGTCACTGAAGTGGAATCAAAAAAACTTCAGGGTGTGAAGCCGGGAATCAATTTACCAATTGTCGATAAAGCCAGAGAAGTGATTGGCGTCGTGGGCATCACTGGTGATCCGGATGAGGTGCGAAATATTGGCAAACTGGTTAAGATGACGGCCGAACTGATTATTGAACAACAGGAAACGATGAACCGCTTTTATACTCACCGCAATGATAAGGAGATTTTTTTAAATAGTTTGATCAGTGATCAGCGGACCATCAGCGAAGAAGAAATTGTTGATTGGGGAGAGCGTATCGGCTATAACATGGAAAGCCATCGGGTGGCGGTAATCCTCAGTTTTGGTAACGATCATCAAACACCGGAAAAAGGAAACCTCGAAAAAATCCTTAACCAGATCAAACTGTCGGACCGTCATTTGAAGGATGATATTTCATCAGTGATGTCCGGCGGGTTTATTTTAGTTTTTAAAACCATCAAGAAAACAGAGCCCTGGGAGATCGAAAGATCCATTAATGGCTATCTCGATGCGGTGATCAGTGGCGTGGTTGGCAAAAATGTGCAATGCTTTGTGGGCAGCTATTATCTGGGTATCAAGGGCTATGTTAAATCCTATGGTGATGCCTATGGTATGTATCGCAGTGGTGTTTATAATAAAGATCAATTTGTGTATTTTTCTCATCACCATTATTTCTGGCGGCTTTATAATCAACTGGATAAAGAAACCTATGCGCTGGCAGTTGAACCCTATATTAAAAGAATTCAGAAATATTTTGGCAAAGGCGCCGATGAAGCGATGATTACCATGCGCAAAATATTCGATTATCATTTTCACTTTGAACAGGTGGCTGGGGATCTGTTTGTCCACAAAAATACAGTTATTTTTAGAAAAAAGAAAATGGAGGAATGTCTGGGTTTTCAGCTTAAGGGCAGTGGCAATGACAACCTGCTGTTTATGATTATCCTTAACCACTATGAAAAATTAAAAAAAATTAAAGATCAGTCAATCAGGTAAAATTTATCAGATATTATGGAATTGTAACTAAAAATATGATATTATAGTGACAAATAATATTTGAAAGAGGAATAAAATTGGACGACGTACCATTATCTGAGACGAAAACAAAAACAACAACTCAACTTATCAAATTAGTCAAATGGATGACTGATGGATCTGTTTACTGGGAGGAATTCTAGTCGATGGACAGTAGTATTATAGGTTTTATAGCAGTTCTGGTGGGGATGTTGCTGATGTCAGCCTATTTTTCGGCCACAGAGACGGCATTCACCTCCCTTAATCGGATTCGTATTAAAAATTTGGCCAAAGACGGAAACAAGCGAGCCGCCCAGGTGTTGGCCCTTTCCGAGCGGTATGATGTGCTACTATCGACGATTCTAATCGGTAATAATATTGTCAACATTGCTTCTGCATCAATTGCTACAGTGGTTTTTGTTCAGTACTACGGCAATGCCGGGGTGACAATTTCTACCGCCGTGATGACAGTGCTGGTACTTGTTTTTGGAGAAATTTCACCTAAAAGTCTGGCCAAGGATTCGCCGGAAAGTTTTGCGATGTTTGCTGTTCCGTTTATTCGGTTTCTGATGTTTATTTTGACACCGGTGAATTTTTTATTTATGTTGTGGAAAAAAATGCTGGATAAATTATTTAAAGTCAATGATGAACGTAGCATGACTGAAGAAGAACTACTGACCATCGTCGAAGAAGCGGAAAATGATGGCGGCATTGATCTTCAGGATGGGGAACTGATTCGGAGTGCTATTGAGTTCAATGACCTGGATGTCGATGATATCCTAACCCACCGGGTTGATGTAGTAGCCATTGATCTTGATAATCCCAAAGAGGATATCGCCAAAATATTTTTTGATACCGGCTTTTCCCGGCTCCCGGTTTACCAGGGTACTATTGATCAGATTATTGGTTTTATCAGTTATAAGGACTTTACCCACTATGTGAACAATGGCAACAGCAGTCTGGAAGAAATCATCAGTCCGGTAGTCTTTATTACCCCGAACATGAAAATTTCGAAGCTGTTAACTCTGCTCCAGCAGAAAAAATGCCATATAGCGGTGGTTTCTGACGAATACGGCGGTACCGCCGGTATTGTCACCCTGGAAGATGTCATCGAAGAATTGGTGGGCGAAATCTGGGATGAACACGACGAGGTTATTGACGAATTTGTAAAAATTTCTGAAAATAAATATCGCATCTTAGGAAAAGCAAATTTGGGAAAAATGTTTGATTTGTTCGACATGGACGATGATTTTGATGTGATTACCGTGGGCGGCTGGATTGTCGAATTTCTGGATCGGGTTCCGGATCCGGGAGAGACTTTTGATTTTGAAAATCTGACGTTCACCATTACCCAGGCGGATGAACGTCATGTTATTGAGATAAATGTCGTTAAAAATGAAATAGTTAGTCCAGAAAATTAAGGATATACAAAGGTTTAAACCACTTCCTGTCATGTAGACAGAATAAAAAACAAAAAAGAGTGCCGCCAATCATATGGATTTATGGTTGGCGGTTTTCTTATGCAAAAAATCTCAGATAGCCAGTGTTTCTGAATGGGGTCATACATTTCAGACGCTTCTTTTCGCATTTTGCCAATTGAGATATTGATAGTAGCCATTACGGTAACAGTATTTTTTTTTTAAGCTAGTCCACAAATTGAGGTGGACATACCAGTTTAAATATCATTTCTTTAGGAGAAATGCCTGTAACATTCTACAGCGGTTGAATTTGAAGAAATCTTGTTCGGGTTTTCATTTTTAATTACACGCTAAAAATCACCAAAATAGAATTATTCTTATTGATCATAAAAATAGAAAAAAAAGGATCAATACAAAAATTCATGGTTAAACATAAAAAAGTTTGACATATGCTAAAATATCCGTTTAGTAAATATAAAATCATATTTGAAAAATATACAAAAAACATGTCACACAAGATGCCACACGTTGCTTTGTGAGTATTTGCATGATAGAATTTGAATGATTTTAGAGAAATACATATAAATACGATGAAATATAGAGTAAAATGCAAAATAATGGCAAAATAAATTCATTGAAATTTACTAATAAAGAATACAATCAATATATCAAGTGAAGAAAACAACATTAAAGTTGATATTATAGCTTTATAGAATTTAAAAATTAAACGCGCGATCAGTCTGTCGTTTGATTTGTAGTTGATTAAAATTCACAATAGAAATAATATTAAATTATATTAAGCAACAAAAAAGAAAGTTATTACATATAATTATATCGCGGTGGAAACGTATTATAAAATTATCAAGAATGCTAATTTCTTTTTAGTAGATAATTCAGCAGAAATGTTAAACAGGTGGAATCACTTAGAATATAGGCGAAGTGCTTCAAGTTTAACGAAGAATGGACGGTAGAACAGGCGGTTTATGTAAGTAAGATAGTTTAACAGGCTTGAGTACTTTTCGAAAGGAGACTGATAATTCGAATATCTCGTTAGAATTAAAAAAAGAAAAAACAAGGAGGAAGAAAATGAAAAAGAAACCATCACAGAGACTCTTAGTATTTTTGTTAATGTTCAGTATGATTTTTGGGTTTGGTTCGTTTGGGATTGTTAACGCAGAACCCATTACAGCAGAATCCATTTATGAGGTATCAATGAATGACGCAGTAGCAGCAGTGGGGACGATGGTAACCATGGATGTTTCCATCGAAGCTGGAACAGGGTTTAGTGCAACACAGCTTGTTTTTAATTTTGATCCGGCTAAACTACGTTATGTAGCCCCGGCAAAAGTAAGTGATACTAAAGGTCTAGATTTAAAAGCTTTTGAACTGGACAATGGAGCAGGTTCATTGGTGACCAATACCAATGATGCCTTGGCGGGACAGATTACCATCGGCTATATAAATATGGAACCGTTCACCACTGGAGGGAATATTTTCAAATTATCATTCGAGGTATTGCCTGGCGCTGTCGGTACGGTACCGAACGATATCGGTATGGTAGTTAAGGAAATGGTTAATGATGTGGGCGTTCCCATTCAAACTACCGTTAAGTCAGGTACTGTTTCGATTGAGGTGCCATTAACCGGGATCGCTTTGAATAAGACAGCCGGAACTATTGTTAAAGGGGGAACTGAGCAGCTTACGGTCAGCTATGATCCCGACAATACAACAGATGATAAGACCGTTAGCTGGAGTTCTGCTAATACCCAAGTCGCAACAGTCAGCGATACCGGACTGGTAACAGCGGTTGGCGGCGGTGCCTGCGATATAACGGCTACGGTCGGAAGCTTTACCGCAACCTATTCAGCGACGGTTACGGTACCACTCACAAACATTGCATTGAACAAAATGTCGGCATCGATGGTTAAAGGTGCAAGCGATCAATTAAGTGTGACCTATAATCCGGTGGATACAACCGATGATAAAACCGTGACTTGGACATCTTCCAATACAAATGTGGCCACGGTGGATGCCAGCGGCCTGATAAAAGCGATTGGTGGGGGAACCGCAACCATCCGGGCAACTGTTGGATCTAAAATTACAGAGTGCGCGGTAACAGTCAAGATCCCTCTGACACAGATCAGTTTAAATAAAACAGCATCGGTTTTAAAAATCAATGGGACGGATAATTTAGCGGTAACGTATAACCCAATAGATACGACCGATGACAAAACCGTGACCTGGACCACATCGGACAGTTCTGTCGCAACGGTTAACAATAACGGTGTTGTAACTGCTGTGAAAGCTGGAACAGCGACAATCACAGCGAAGGTCGGTAGTTTAACGTCAACCTGCAGCATTAAAATTGGTCCACTGGCACCGGCCAACTTCAGAAATACAGAGCGGACCAATAACAGTGCCACCTTGGCCTGGGATGTGGCCCAGGGGGCAGAATCCTACAATGTGTACAAAGATGGCATGATCGTTAATACCGCGCCGATTACGGAGCTGCAGTACAAAGTGGAGGGATTAACACCAAAAACCCAATATGCATTTACCGTTCGATCAGTTGGCAACGGCCAGGAATCTGAAAGTAGTTCAACTGTTAGCGTTAAGACTATGGGAAATCCGGTAAATCTGTCAGTTGGAACGGCTACCGGAGCAGCAGGAAAAAATGTCATTTTGAAAGTTGATATTTCCGGAAATTCGACCATTAGTGCCAGTCAGCTGATCGCAGGGTTTGACAGTCAAAAATTGGAATACGTGACTGCCAGTGCCGGCAGCATCGCAGAGGGAGGCACGATCGTTTCAAACCTGGTGGGTAATGAAGTGACCATCGGTTATATGAACCTGACACCGCTGGTGGAACAAGGCACATTTATCGAACTCGAGTTTAAAATTAAAGAGGGTGTAGAGGATCAAAATCTGCCCATAACTCTGAGTTCCAAGGAATTAGTCGATGAAAATGGCTTTGATTTAATCCCGGTGATTACAAACGGAGAAATTCAAGTTAAGAACATTAAATTGGGTGATGTCAATGGTGATGGTGAAATCAGAGCGTTTGATGCCTTGACTGCGTTACAGATCGCAACCCAAAAAATAATACCAACAGCTAACCAGAAATATGCTGCTGATATCGATGGCAACGGTTCCGTCACCGCTTTTGAGGCGCTTCGGATTCTTCAGGTGGCAACCGGTAAGATTGTTGGTTTTTAATCAGCGCTTTTCCATCTGAAAAACGATGGGCTTGAAATAAAGGCACGATCTATCTGAAAGAAACGTAAAAGAAAAGTAATTAAAAATGGAGGAGTTTAAATTGAGAAAAAAGACACTATCACAAAGAGCAACAGCGTTGCTTTTGGTTATTTGCCTGATCCTGAGCTACGGATCATTTGGGGTTGTCAATGCGGCTGCACCACCAATCCCTGTTTCTATGAATTCGGCGACGATCAATGTCGGGGAGACAACGACATTGGATGTTTCGATCGGGGCCGATTCAAACGTTGCGGCATTGCAGCTGGTTTTTAAGTTTGATCCGACTAAGGTTAAGTACAAAGCACCGGCAAAACCTGGTGATACGAAAGGGGCGGAATTAAAAGCATTTGAATTAGATAATGATGCCGGTAGTCTAGTAGTAAATGAAAATGATGCTGCTGCGGGTCAGATTACAATTGGCTATATGAATTTAACACCGCTAACCTTTGAAGGGAGTCTATTCAGACTCTCATTTGAGGGTCTGCAAGGGGTTACCGATACTCCGGTTGATATAACCGTCAAGGAGATTACTACCGACGACGGTAGTGATATCAATACTGAAGTAACGAAAAACGGGGCCATTACCGTAAATACCCCAAGTATACCGCTAACCGGTATCACTTTAGACAAGGATACAACGACGATTTCAGTCGGTAAGAGTGAGCAATTACAAGTCGCCTATAGCCCGGCGACGACAACTGATGATAAAACCGTGAGCTGGCAATCGTCAGATACCAAGATTGCCACCGTTGATAATCAAGGGAACGTTACTGCCATTGCATCGGGGACAGCAACCATTACCGCTACGGTTGGCAGGTTTTCAAAAACATGTACGGTAACCGTGCCCAAAGAACTGACGGGGATCTCAATCAATGAAACGTTGGCGCTTGAAAAGGGGAAAACTGAGATACTGGATGTGACGTATCTACCGGCAGATGCGACAGATAAGGGCAACCTGGCTTGGTCATCTTCTGATTATGACACCGTAACCGTGGAACCTTCTACAGGGGAAATCATCGCACTAAAGGCTGGTCAAGCCACCATAACGGCAACGGTAACAGTTGGTGAAAAAGAATATACTGATACTTGTGAAGTCAAGGTAACGGTGCCATTAACCGGCATCAGTCTTGATGTCACGGCAGGTGACCTGACTATCGGAGGTACGAGCACCCAGCAATTAACAGTGATATACGATCCAGCGGATACAACCGACGCAAAGGACGTGTCCTGGACGACCTCAAATGATAAGGTAGCCACCGTCAGTGAAACCGGTCTAGTAACGGCAGTGGGAGCTGGAAATGCAACCATTACTGCGATGGTCGGAAATAAAACAGCAACCTATGTGGCCACGGTAAAAGTCCCACTGAAGGGAATATCTCTAGATAAGACAACTGGCGCATTAAATAAAAATGCCAGTGAAAAACTGACAGTCAGCTATGATCCGGCAGGAACAACGGATGATAAAACCGTGAGCTGGACGAGTTCAGATCCCAGCATTGCAGCGGTCGATAAAGATGGCAATGTAACCGGGATAAAAGCAGGAACAGCCACGATTACGGCCACCGTGGGAGAAAAAACTGCGACCTGTGCGTACACAATTTCGGAGATTCACATTAGTGAAATTACATTAGGAAAAACTGCCATTGAAATTAAAAGTGGAAAAACCGAAACCTTAGCGGCCACCATTCTACCTGTCGATACTACCGATGATAAAACCATTACCTGGTCATCTTCAAATGAAGATGTGGCAACCGTTGCTGGTGGTGTGGTAACCGCGAAAAATTCTGGAACAGCCACCATTACAGCGACAGCCGGTGGTAAAACGACAACCTGTGTTGTGACCGTGCCGAAAGAACTGACAGGAATCCTGATCAAAGATAAAACAACTCTGGAAAAAGGCGCCAATGAAAGCCTGGTAGTGACCTACCAGCCAGCGGATGCAGACAATAAGGGGGCACTAAGCTGGACTTCTTCAGATAGTACCGTTGCCACGGTTGACGCTAATGGAAAAGTCATGGCGTTAAAAACCGGTCAAGCTACCATTACGGCAACGACAAAAGTAGACAGCTTTGAGTTTAAATCTACCTGTGCTGTAACCGTAATAAGAAGCTTAACAAAAATTGAGTTAGATAAAGAAGTTGGTGAACTGATCATTGGTGTCAAAAAAACAGAACAATTAAAGGTAAGTTATACACCAAGTGATACAACGGATTCAAAAGTCGTCACCTGGACCAGTTCAGACGACAAAGTAGCGACTGTTAATAGTTCGGGGTTCGTAACGGCAGTTGGTCCTGGCAACGCAACCATTACAGCAACCGTAGGAAATCTTATAGATACTTATGCAGTCACTGTCAAGCAGCCGCTGACGGGCATTGGTCTGAACAAAAAAGCAGGTGAATTAACAGTTGGGGTAACGGATACGCAGCAATTAGAAGTTACATATACTCCTGAGAACACCACCGATGCAAAAGATGTCACCTGGACAAGCTCTGCTGATCAAGTAGCCACCGTCAGCAGTACCGGGCTTGTTACAGCGAAGGGTGCAGGAACAGCCACGATTACTGCAAAAGTAGGTACGTTTACAGCATCATATTTAGTGACCGTTAAAGTACCGCTTGTAAGTATAGCTTTAAACAAAATTGAAACTGGAATTAAAAGAGGTGAAACAGAAAAGCTCACAGTGATTTACAATCCAACAGATACAACGGATATCAGAACAGTGACCTGGGAATCCTCAAATAAAGATGTAGCAACTGTTGATGGGGGTGTTGTAACAGGCGTTAATTTGGGAAAAGCCAACATTACCGCAACAGTAGGTGGTAAAACGGCAACCTGTGAAGTTGAAATATTACCAAATCCACTTAAATCAATTCGTATTATAAAAGATATGACTTTAATTCAAGGTGATACCAGTCATCCAGTAAAAGTAACCTATGATCCAGCAGCGACCACTGATGATAAAACTGTTGCTTGGACAAGTTCAAACACAGAAATCGCAACGGTCGATGATGACGGAAAAGTGAAAGCAGAAAAAGAAGGAACCGCGAGAATAACCGCCAAATCAGTAGTTGAGGGGATAGAAGAGGTTAGTTGTGATGTAACGGTTAAACCATCCGGTAAGACAGTATCTCTGACCAGTCAGCTTTTGGACGCACACGGAAAACCAATGTCTCACACGAAGGTTGGGATTCATTCAGATTATATTGAAACAACTACTGATGCAAATGGTTACTTTACGTTCAGTAACGTGCCATTAGGTGAACATAAGTTGATTGTGAAAAATGGTGAGGTTGAAATTGAACGTCTAATTAATATTGTCAACGGAAATGCTGATTTAGTCGATGAGGAAAACGGACAAATTTTAGTTCAAGAAGGGGTCAGCGCAGTTACGGTTACCTTAAGCTTATTAAATGAAACAGTTAAGATCGAAAAAATTGTTGAAGGAAATCAAACCCCGCGACCATCAACCCCATCATCCAAACCACTGGTCTCAATCGGCCTTTCAAAAACTGCCTTGACCATAAACGAGGGCAGTAAAGAAACCTTAACGGTATCCTACAATCCGGTTGATACAACAAGCAATAAAGCAGTGACCTGGACAAGTTCCGATGACAGCATTGCAACAGTCAATGCAGCAACCGGGGAAGTAACCGCAGTCAAAGCAGGTATAGCAACCATCACAGCCAAAGTCGGCGATAAGACCGCGAGTTGTGAGGTAACCGTTAAAAAAATTCAGGATGATCCGGTAGTTTTAAAAATACCTAATTGTAGTTACCAAACCCATGTCCAGAATGTCGGCTGGCAGGGTTGGAAATCAGTTGGTGAAAGTAGTGGTACCAGCGGACAAAGTTTGCGTTTAGAAGGTATCCAAGTAAAAGTTGACAGTGAAGATTATGACATAGGTGTTGAATACCAGACCCACGTGCAAAATATTGGCTGGCAGGGCTTTAAAAATAATGGCGAAACCAGTGGGACATATGGTCAATCGTTGCGGTTAGAAGGGATTCAATTAAAACTAACCGGCGCAGATGCAGACAAGTTTGATATTTACTATCAAGTCCATGCACAAAACTACGGTTGGCTTGATTGGGCAAAAAATGGTGAAAGTGCCGGTACTGAAGGCTTTGGCTTGCGATTGGAAGCGATAAAAATTCAAGTAGTACTTAAAGGTGATGATGCACCAGGATTAACCGACCATGCCTTTGTAAAAAATCAATAGCAGATATCAATGATGCAAAGATATGAGTGATTGCAACGAAAGTTTAAAAACTGAAAATGAGGCAGGAATTTTCCTGCCTCTTCAATAAAAATCAGAAGAGTAGTACTTAACAGGATTATTAATTACCACTACTGTTTTACACGAAAAACAGTAGTGGTAATTAATAAAAATAGTGGGGGAAGCAATGAAAAAATTTAAGAGAATATTGGGCATTGGCTGCCTGTCGGTTTTATTTGGTGTCTTTTTAGGCGTCGGCTCAGTCAATGCAGCAGAAGTTACGGTTAATGAGATTTCAGGCAATTCCGGGGAAACAGCAGTGGCCAGCATAGCTGTTTCCCCCGATTCCGGGTTTGGAGCGGGTCAATTTGTAGCCAGTTTTGATCCGACAAAATTGGAGTATAGTGGTTATAGTATCGGAAATGCCCTTGCGGATCATGAAAAATCCAGTGGCGGATTATTGGATGTAAACAGTAATAATGCCGGGGAGGGAAAAATTGTATTTGTTTATATTTCGACTGAAGATGTTCAAGAAGGCGGCGCTCTATTAAACTTGAATTTTAAGGTCAAGGAAGCAGGGGCAACACAAGTAAATGTTGAAGTCCCCGAGTTTGTCAATAATCAGGGTGCCCCAGTTAGTGTAACCGTAGCTCAAGTAGCTGCAACAGCTGGTGAAAATGGTATTTCCCAACCTGGGAAAGGCACAGATTCAGCTAGCACAGATAATTCAGAAAGTAACAATATGACCGGAACACCTGCGAGTGAAATCAAGAAGGGCGAAACAGTAACTTTACTTCATTATGATGAGTTTAAAGTGCTAGATGCAACCCAGCCGATTAACTGGACCACTTCAGATACCAAACTTGCTGAAGTGGATGCCACCGGAACCGTAAAGGCCACCGGAAATGGCAAGGTGACGGTTACTGCAACTCAGGGCGATAAAACGATTTCCTACGAAATGGATATTGTTGGGGAGTCGGAAAGATCAGCGGTGGAAAATACAAATACAATAATAACTGCGATCCTAATAACCATCATCTTTTTGGTAATTATTGGATTGGGGGTCTTGGCATTTTTGAAAATCAGGAAAAATAAAAAAAGTATTTCCAATTGAATTGAAACATAAAAAAAAAAACGCTATCGATATGATAAGTTTTACGACAATTAAAAAAGATAACATTTGTGAGAAGTTATGCTCATCATTCTAACGTTGCATAATAAATAAATTTCTTAGCTTAAACCTCTGTAAAACTAATTGGATTAATCATAAAGAAACTTATGTAATTTTGAAGATGAGGAGAAAATAATATGATGATAGTTAGAATAAGTAAAATAACCACATTTTTAATTCGTTTGATGATGGTGGTTATTTTTTTGTGCTTTAGTACTCCGATACATGTGAAGAATAAGTCGCGTTTCTTGTTTATCGCTGGTTTAATGGCTAAGTGAAGGTCGATGGCTGGGAATTCTCCATTATGCGACTGGCAAGATTACGATATTCTAAGAAAAATGGTATTAGAAAATTTGAATTTAGTACTACAAAAACAATTAAAATGGAGGAAAAAAATTATGAAAAAGATGATAAAAAGTGTAATAGTTTTGGTGTTGTTATTTGTAATGGTTTTGCCGTCGAGCTTATTTGCTGAAGAAAAAATTGATGGAGTAGCTTCATCAAACGAGGCAATTAATACAAATGATACAAATAATCTAATTGAAGGTGAAATTTACTTCCCGGATCCCAATTTATTCAAGGCTTTGCTGGAAAATGAGGTTGATCAAAATGGTGACGGTGTCATCACACAGGAAGAAATGAAAATCAGAACATGGCTAGATTTAGTTAACCAGAACATTACAAATCTTGAGGGTCTGAATTATGCCACTGAATTAAGTAGTCTCACTTTATACGGGAATACTGAGATCGTTAACATTGATCCAATTAAAGGATTAACGAATTTAAAAACATTGGATCTGGGAAACACCGGTGTTTCAGACGTCGATAGAATGAGTTTTCTTCGTTTATCAGACCAGAACTGTAGTCTCGGATTTACGACATTTCAGGAAATTAAACCAACGGGTTTAAGTGATGCATATACCATTAGTTCGTCGGATGAATCGATTGTAGTGGCTTCTATTGATAATTCGAATTGGTGGGATACAAAAATTAAACTGGAGTCTAAAAAAATAGGAGTCGCTCAGGTAAGTATAAGCATTGGTAACGAAACCAAAGCATTTACAGTAACGGTGAATCCTCCACCGGAAGGCACCATTCAGTTTCAGGATGAAAATTTATATCATGTCTTGATAAACAATGGGGTTGACACCAATTTTGATGGCATGATTAACCAGGACGAAATGAAAGTTATAACTTTTCTGGATTTGCAAAACCAACAGATCATCAATTTGTCTGGACTGGAATATGCCACTGGATTAACACATCTGGTGCTTGGCAATAATCCAGAGCTTAGCAATGTTGATTCCATTAATGGCTTGTCAAATTTAAATTATTTATTTTTACATAACACCAGTGTTTCAGATGCCGATAAAATGAGTTTTATCCGTTTATCTGATCAAAATCTGACGATCGGCATGAGTACTTCTCAATATATCCAACCGGAGGGTATCAGTAATGCGTTTACCATTTCTTCATCGGATGAATCCGTTGCCGTGGCAACGATTGATAATGCCAATTTCCAGGGACAAATAAAACTGGATGGTAAAAAAGTTGGATCTGCACAGATAAGCGTCGCTCTTGGCACCATAACCAAAGAATTTATAGTGACGGTAAATCCTCAGCCGGAGGGAACCATCCAGTTTGAAGATCCTAATTTATTAAGTGCTTTGTTAAATAGGGGCATCGATCAAAATGGCGACAGCGTTATCACGCAGCAAGAAATCAAGGGGTTTGGGGGAATATCGCTTAACAATAGTGATATTAAAAATCTTGCGGGATTGGAGTATGCCACAGAACTGACTTATCTGGATCTAAGTGGAAATCCCAGTCTTGTCAACGTGGAACCGATCAAGGGTTTAACAAAGTTGGAAGAACTGAATTTAAGAAATACCGGCGTTTCGGATGCCGATAAAATGAGTTTTGTCCGTTTATCAGATCAAAACTGCGCACTGGGGCTTAAGACGTTTCAGGTCGTTAAACCAAGGGGTTTAACTGATAGTTATTCAGTCAGTTCATCGGACGAATCGATCGTGGTTGCTTTCATTGATAACCTTAATAATGATACAAAAATTAACCTAGATCCTAAAAATATCGGGACAGCTCAAATAAATGTCAATATTGGGTCCGAATCTAAATCTTTTACAGTGACGGTGGGTACCCCGCCGGAAGGGACGATTCAGTTCGAGGACGGAAATTTATTAAACGCGTTGATCAGTCAAGGGGTTGACCAAAACAGCGATGGTGCCATTACCCGGGTCGAAATGAAAAATCAAACCTGGCTGAATTTAGGCGATTGGAACATTACCAGTCTCTCGGGTCTGGAATATGCCTCTTCATTAGATTGTCTTCATCTTTATAATAATACTGAACTGAGAAATATTGAACCTATTAAAGGTTTGACGAAGTTAGAAATATTAGATTTAGGGAATACCAGTGTTTCGGATGCCGATAAGATGAGTTTTGTTCGTGTATCAGATCAAAATTGCGTTATTGGGTTTTCGACGTTTCAGATGATTAAACCTCAGGGTTTAAGTAATACCTATACCGTCAGTTCATCGGATGAATCGGTAGTGGCTGCATCCATCGATATGACAAACGGTTGGGAGTCAAAAATCAAACTTGAAGGTAAAAAAAACGGAACAGCCCAAATCAGCATCAAAGTTGGAACTGAATCCAAATCATTTACGGTGTCAGTGAATGCCCCACCGGAAGGAACGATCGAGTTTCAGGATGAAAATCTATATAATGCATTGTTAAACAGTGGAATCGATCAGAACAATGATGGGGTAATAACCCAAGAAGAAATACAACCGTGTAGTTATTTATCTTTAAACAATCAGAATATTACCAACCTTTCTGGATTGGAATATGCCACCGAGCTGGATTATTTGAATTTGAGTGGAAATCCGAACCTTGTTAACGTGGATCCGATAAAAAGCTTAATGAAGTTAACAACATTAAATTTAGAAGACACTGCTGTTTCGGATACTGACAAAATGAGTTTTATCCATTTATCGGATCAGAACTGCGTTTTGGGATTTTCGACATTTCAGGTCATTAAACCAACCGGTTTAAGTGATACCTATACGGTCAGCTCATCGGATGAATCGGTTGTGATTGCATCCATTGATCAGAAGAATGAGTGGGAGACAAGGATTAAACTGGAGGCTAAAAAAATTGGGACAGCCCAAATCAATGTTGCTATTGGCAACGCAACCAAAACCTTTACGGTAACGGTGAATACACCACCGGCAGGAACCATCCAGTTTGCTGATATTAATTTATTAAAGGCTCTGATTAACCAAGGCATCGATAAAAACAGTGATGGTGCCATTACCCAAGGTGAGTTAAAGAGTATGTATTGGCTCTGTTTAGATAACCAGAATATTACCAATATTTCCGGTTTAGAATACGCCACCTCGATAAATGGAATCGATTTAAATGGCAATGCCGAACTCAGTAATGTCGATCCGATCAAAGGTTTTACACAATTGTATCACGTCGATTTGCGTGGGACAAAGGTTTCAGATACAGACCGGATGAGCTTTATGCGTTTATCCGATCAGTCCTGCGCCGAAGGTTTTAGCACCTTTCAGGTCATCAAACCCTATGGGTTGAGCGATGATTACGCGGTCAGCTCATCGGATGAAGCAGTTGTGAGTGCGACCATTGATAATTCAACCGGTGAAGGCAAGATTAAACTTGCGGCTAAAAAAACTGGGACAGCTGTGATAACGGTATTGATTGGAACAGAAGAAAAATCTTTCACGGTGACGGTAAATGCCCAACCGGAAGGAACGATTCGGTTTCCGGATGAAAACCTCTATAATGCCCTGATTAATCAAGGGGTTGACCAAAATAACGATGGTGCCATTACCCAGGAAGAAATAAAAAATAAAACCAGGTTGGACTTGAATAACCAGAATATCACCAACCTGGCGGGTCTTGAATATGCCGCAGCATTAGATAGTATCGATCTATACGGAAATACTGACCTCATAAATATCGACCCACTCAAAGGATTAACACAATTACGAACTCTTTGTTTAAATGGAACAAAGGTGTCTGAAGTGGATCGGATCAGTTTTCTTCGATTATCGGATCGTAATGGTATTAGCGGGATGGATTATTTTCTAAATCTCTACCCTAGCGGTTTAAGTGCCGACTACACGGTCGATTCCTCAGATGACACGATTGTAGTTGCTTCGATTGATTACTCAAGTGAGTGGGATACGAGAATTAGACTTGAAGCAAAAAAAACTGGAACCGTTCAGATTAACGTTGGTATTGGTTCTGAAACAAAGTCGTTTACGATGACGGTGAATGCTCAGCCGGAAGGAACGATTGAATTCAATGATGCGAATTTATTTAACGCTCTGTTATTCTACCATGTTGACACCAATAATGACGGCGCCATTACTCAGGAAGAAATCAAAGCGCAGGAATACCTCTATTTGTACTATTATCAAATTACTGACTTGACAGGTTTAGAATACGCCACCGGGTTAAAAGGTCTTTATCTTTACGGAAACAGCAAACTCAAAAATATAGATCCAATCAAAGGGCTAACGCAATTGGAAGGCTTGGATTTAAGGGGAACAATGGTTTCAAATGCAGATAAAATGAGTTTCGTTAGATTGGAAGATCAATACTATGTGCTTGGATCAAAACCGTACCTAGTTATCGAGCCGCTATATCTGAGTAATGATTATACTATCAGCTCATCGGATGATTCCATTGTCGTTGCATCGATTGATAATTCCTATGATGCCAGCCAAATAAAACTTGAACCTAAAAAGACAGGTATGGCAAAAATCACAGTTGGGTTGGGTCTGGAAAAGAAAGAATTCACGGTGACTGTGAATGCAGCCCCAGAAGGAACAATTCAATTCAAAGATGTTAATTTGTTCAATGCATTAATCAGCAATGGGGTTGATGAAAATAGCGACGGTGCGATTACACAAGCTGAGATGAAAAACATTAGGTATTTATATTTCAATTTTAATGGCAATCAGAATGGAAGTATTACAAATCTTGAAGGGATGGAGTTTGCAACAGAGTTAGAATCACTTGTGATAAATTACCACTATCAACTCAGTGACATTACGCCATTATTGGGTCTGTCAAAGCTTGAATATATATCGCTGAATGGCACTGAAGTAGCAGATGCTGATAAAGCGAAGCTGTTGAAGTTAGTAGATATTACAGGTTTTGAAGGGTACGGTTCAATCACCACCATTTATCCAAGAGGCTTAGCTTCTGAATATACAATCAGTTCCTCAAATTCGGATATAGTGGAGGCTTCAATCATACCTTCATTAGAACCGCAGATGAGACTTATTTATAAAAAACAAGGAACAGCGACCATTACTGTTACTATGGCAGAAGGTGGCAGTCAATCTTTCCAGGTCACGGTTGGGGCATTGCCTGGTGATGCTGTCAGATTTGAAGATCCCAATCTATCAGCGGCATTAATCAGAGCAGGTGTTGATGCGAATAATAATGGTGTGGTTTCTGGTTCGGAACTGGCAGCAGTGGAAGAATTAGTTCTTGATAATTGTGGCATTGTCAGTTTAACCGGATTAGAAGGAGCAACGGCGTTAAAATATCTTTCATTATCGAACAATTGGGAATTAGCAGATATTGCACCTATCAGAGAACTGTCCAAACAGTTGACCCATCTTTATTTGTTTAATACCAAGGTTTCGGCCGAAGATCGCATGTCATTGATAAGAATGGAAGATGTGACCGTGAGTCAAGGAGAACGGATCACTTGGAATGCAAAACCGATCGGCGTAATGGAGGTGCCAAAAACAATAATCACTTTAGCGAATCCTGAAATTGCAGAAACCTATGATTACTATTATGAAGATATCTACATTAGCGGAAAAAATGCTGGAACAACACTGGCAACCGTGAATTATGGGGGGATGGCAAAAACATTTAATTTGACAGTAATGCCAACAATGACAGCACGGACTCCCGGCGATGTCGATGGAAACGGAAAAGTTTCGGCTTTTGATGCCCTGATGGCATTACAGATCGCTACGGGTAAAAAGAATGGAACACCGGAAGAAATAACAGCGGGGGATGTTGGCAATTCCGGTAAGGTTGAAGCCTTTGATGCATTGCGGATTTTGCAGTTTGCCACCGGAAAAATACCGCAGTTCTAAAGTTCTAATCATGTCTAGTGATGGAAAAGTAATGAACATGATTTGACTAAAATTAAAAAATTGCTTACTGCCAGCTGAGCGGAAAAAGAGCAACAAAGAAGAATTATCTGAAGAAATGTTTGATTGAGAGGAGTAACAAGTATGAAAAAGATGTTAATGAAATTAGTGGTATTGGTATTGGTGTTGGGAATGGTGATGCCGACGAATTTGTATGCTGAAGAAAATAATGCAGATGTAAAAGATCAGTCTACGGCTGGCGTTGAGCAACCCTTTTTGGAACAAGTACAACAGGGGCCGATCGTAACTAATCAGTCCGTTGCAGATGGTGAAGAAATAAATACCAGTGAAGCTGTTGAAGGGGAAATAAACTTTCCTGATGCAAATTTGTTTAATGCCCTGATTAATCAGGGCGCTGATCCAAATGGTGACGGGATCATTACCCAGGATGAAATGAAATATTTGATGTGGCTGGATTTAGTAAATCAAAACATAACCAATCTCACCGGACTGGAATATGCCACGGAGCTGTATGCGCTAAACTTGTGGGATAATCCGGACTTAACCAACATCGATCCGATCCGAGGTTTAACAATGTTGGAAAGATTGGATTTAAGTTTTACAGGCGTTTCTGACGCCGATAAAATGAGCCTGATCCGATTGGTGGATCAGTGCTGTGACATCGGCGTTGTTGCTCATCAGGATATAAAACCTCAATGGTTAGGAAGAGGGGAATTTACAGTCACTTCATCGGATGAAACCGTGGTGACAGCGGTTATTGCGCCATCATATGAGTGGGATCCAGGGAGCGATGGAGAGAGTATCAAACTGATGGCTAAAAGACCTGGGACAGCTCAAATCAGCCTCAAACTGGGAAGCCAAACCAAGACATTTGCGGTAACTGTCAATTCACCGCCGGAAGGGACGATTCTATTTGAAGATGAGAATTTATATAATGCTCTGGTCAATCAGGGGGTCGACTCAAATTGGGACGGTGTGATTAATCAGGAAGAAATAAAAAATGTGACGTGGTTAGTTTTAGACTACCAGAACATTACTAATCTCTCAGGCCTGGAATATGCAACGGAGCTACAGGGTCTTATCTTAAATGATAATTCGGATCTTGTCAATGTTGACCCGATCAAAGGCTTAACGAAGTTGGACACGGTAGTGTTAGACAATACCAGCGTTTCTGATGCTGAAAAACTGAGTCTGGTGATTAAACCGATGGGGTTAAGTGGAAGTTATACGGTCAGTTCAGCCGATGAAACGATTATTATAGCATCGATTGACAAAACAGAGCCGTCGGTACCGAAGCTTAAACTGGAAGGAAAACAAGCCGGAATTGCCCAGATTAATCTGAGTTTAGGAAACGCGACCAAGACATTTTCGATAACCGTCAATATGCCACCAGAAGGGACGATTCTATTTGAAGATGTGAATTTATATAATGCCCTGATCAATCGAGACGTAGACCTGAATTGGGACGGTGTGATTAATCAGGAAGAAATAAAAAATGTGACGTGGCTATTTTTAGGCTCCCAGAACATTACTGATCTCTCAGGCCTGGAATATGCCATTGAGTTACAGGGTCTTTTCTTAAATGATAATTCAGATCTTGTCAATGTTGACCCGATCAAAGGCTTAACGAAGTTGGACACGGTAGTGTTAGACAATACCAGCGTTTCTGATGCTGAAAAACTGAGTCTGGTGCATCCTTTCAGGACATTAAACCGATGGGTTTAAGTGGGAGTTATACGGTCAGTTCAGCCGATGAAGCGGTAGTTGTGGCAGAGATTGATATAGCTGATCCATGGGTGCCGAAGCTCATACTGGAAGGGAAAAAAGCCGGCACTACTCAGATTAATCTGAGTTTAGGAACCGCAACTAGGTCTTTTTTGATAACCGTCAATGCACCGCCGGAAGGGACGATTTCTTTTCCGGATGAAAACCTTTATCGAGCGCTGCTTAATCAGGGGTGTGATCAGAACGGCGATGGGGTAATTACTGAGGAAGAAATGAAAAGCCTGACGTGGCTCAGTTTAGGATACCAGAATATCACCAACCTTACCGGTTTGGAATATGCCACCGAATTGACGGAGCTCTATCTTAATAGCAATACCGATCTCAGCAATGTTGAATCGCTTAAGGGGTTAAACAAGCTGGAAAGGTTGAGTTTATATGGCACCAGTGTCTCGGATGCGGATAAGATCAGCTTGATTCGTTTAGCAGATCAAAGTTGTGCAGTCGGGTTTACGGCATTTCAGATTATCAAACCAATCGATGAAAGTAATACTTATAATGTTATTTCAGCTGATGAAGCGGTCGTGGTGGCATCGATGGATATCTCCGAACCATGGGCGCCCAAGATAAAATTGGAAGGAAAACAAGTCGGTAGTGCCCAAATTAACGTGAGCATTGGAAGTGAGACCCGGTCTTTTACAGTAACGGTCAATGCTCCGCCGGAAGGAGCGATTTCGTTTCCGGATGAAAACCTTTACCGAGCACTGCTTAATCGGGGGTGTGATCAGAACGGCGATGGGGTAATTACCCCGGACGAAATGAAAAGCCGAACTTGGCTCAGTTTAGGATACCAGAATATCACCAACCTTACCGGTTTGGAATATGCCACAGAATTGACGGAGCTCTATCTTAATAGCAATACCGATCTCAGCAATGTTGAACCGCTTAGAGCGTTAAACAAACTGGAAAGGTTGAATTTATATGGCACCAGTGTCTCGGATGCGGATAAGATCAGCTTGATTCGTTTAGCAGATCAAAGCTGTGCAGTCGGGTTTACGGCATTTCAGATTATCAAACCAATCGATGAAAGTAATACTTATAATGTTATTTCAGCAGATGAAGCGGTCGTGGTGGCATCGATGGATATCTCCGAACCATGGGCCCCCAAGATAAAATTGGAAGGAAAACAAGTCGGTAGTGCTCAGATTAACGTGAGCATTGGAAGCGAGATCCGATCTTTTACGGTAACGGTCAATGCTCCGCCGGAAGGATCGATTTCGTTTCCGGATGAAAATCTTTATAAAGCGTTAATAAACCGCAACGTTGATCAGAATAGTGATGGTGTGATTACTCAGGACGAAATGAAAAGCCTGACATGGCTCAGTTTACAATACCAGCATATCACCAACCTCACTGGATTAGAATATGCCACCGAGCTTTTATATCTCTATCTTGATGGCAATAGCGATCTCAGCAATGTTGAACCGCTTAAGGCGTTAAACAAACTGGAAGGGTTGAATTTAAATGGCACCAGTGTATCGGATGCGGATAAGATCAGCTTTGTCCAGTTAAAAAATAAAAGCTGCGCTCTCGGTGCGACAACTTTTCAGGTCATCGAACCGACCGGTTTAAGCGACTCCTATACGGTCAGTTCTACTGATGAAGCGGTCGTAGTGGCATCGATGGACACTTCAGAACCATGGGCGCCCAAGTTAAAATTGGAAGGAAAACAAGTCGGCACGGCCCAGATTAATGTGAGCATTGGAAGCGAGACCCGGTCTTTTATGCTAACGGTTAATGCGCTGCCGGATGATGTCATTATATTTCCGGATGAAAATCTTTATAAAGCGTTAATAAACCGCAACATTGATCAGAATAGTGATGGCGTGATTACCCAGGAGGAAATGCGAGATCAGTCATATCTGTTTCTTGGCAATGAGAACATCACCAATCTGTCAGGCCTGGAGTATGCTACCGAGTTGACAAACCTTTATCTCGATGGAAATGCAACGCTTAGTAATATTGATCCACTAAGAAACCTGACCAAACTGGAAAGTTTGAATTTAGCGAATACAGCGGTATCTGATGCTGATCGCATGAGTTTTATTCACTTGGCGAATCAGACCTGTGCCATCGGGTTTACGGCTTACAAAATGATTAGGCCGAATGGTGTAAGTGATGACTATAGCGTCAGTTCATCTGACGAAACGGCGGTTGCTGCGTCGATTGACACATCAGATCCATGGGCGCCGAAGATTAAGCTGGAGGCAAAAAAAGCCGGCACCGCCCAGATTAGCTTTAAGCTGGGAACCTTAACTCAGTTATTTACAGTAACCGTCAATGCCCCACCGGAAGGAATCATTTCGTTTCCCGATGCAAATTTATATAAAGCGCTGATCGATCAGGGGGTTGATGAGAATGGTGACGGAGCCATTACCCAGGAAGAATTGGGTCAGCAAGGCGGAGTATCTTTAAGCAATCAAAATATCACCAATCTCTCAGGTCTGGAATACGCCACCCAGTTATCATATCTCTATCTCGATGGCAATGCAAATCTCAGCAATATTGAACCGCTGAAAGCTTTGAATAAGCTCGAAACTCTGGGTTTAAATGGGACCAGTGTATCCGATGCCGATAAGATAAGTTTTGTGCGTTTAGCGGATCAAACCTGTGCGGTCGGTTTTACGGCGTTTCAGTTTATCAAACCAATGGGATTAAGCGATGACTATAGTGTTGACTCATCGGATGAAACGGTGGTCGTTGCATCGATTGATCTATCAAAAATGTGGGAGCCGAAGATTAAGTTGGTGGGGAAAAAAGCCGGTACTGCCCAAGTTAGTTTCGGAATTGGAAATGAAACCAAAACATTCACGGTAACGGTGAACCCCGCACCGGAAGGAGTGATTCAGTTTAACGATGATAACCTGGTCAGTGCTTTGTTTAGCCAGGGTGTCGATCAAAACAAGGATGGCGCCATCACCCAGCAGGAAATGAAGGGGTGTAACGGATTGTCCTTAGGGTATCAGAATATCACGGATCTCACCGGCTTGGAATATGGCACTGAACTAAATTGGTTATATTTATATGGGAACAGTAATCTCAGCAACATCGAACCGCTTAAAGGCTTAACCAAACTGTATACATTGAATTTAAATGAAACGACGGTATCCGATGTCGATAAAATGAGTTTTGTTCGGTTGGCAGATCAAAATTGTGCTGTCGGATTTACAACCTTTCAGATTATTGAACCCAGGGGTTTAAGCGAGGACTTTTTTGTCAGCTCATCGGATGACACCGTCGTTTCAGCAACGATTGTCAATTTACAGGATGGGGGAGCAAGTATCAAACTGGAAGGTAAAAAAGCCGGCACGGCTCAAATCAGTCTCCATCTTGGTTCGGAAACCAAAACATTCACCGTGACAGTGAACGCCCCGCCGGCAGGTGCCATTCAGTTTAAAGATGATCGACTGGTTGGGGCCTTGATCAGTTGCGGTGCTGATCAAAATGGCGATGGCATCATTACTCAGGAAGAACTGCAGTGTTACGGGGGATTATCTCTAGGTTATTGGGACATTACCGATCTTTCGGGTCTGGAATATGCCACCAATCTAAATTACCTTTATCTGTATGGGAATACACGACTGAGTAAAATTGAACCCTTAAAGAACTTGAGTGAACTGGAAACATTGATTTTAAGTGAGACAGCGGTATCCGATGCCGATAAAATGAGCCTTGTCCAGTTGGAGGATCAAAACTGTGCCGTCGGCTTTAGCCTGTTTAAGGTGATTAAGCCAATGGGATTAAGCGAAGATTTTACCATTACATCATCGGATCAATCGGTCGTAATTGCGACCATTGATAATTCACAATGGAGTGAACCAAGCATCAAACTGGAAGGGAAAAAAGCCGGTACGGCTCAAATCACTCTCAGTTTGGGTCAAAGCACCAAATCGTTTACGGTGATAGTGAATCCGGCGCCGGCAGATGGCCTCACATTTGAAGACCCCGATCTTTTGGCAGCCTTATTCCGGAAGGGGATTGATACCGATAAAAATGGTGTCATTTCGGTATCGGAATTGGCTTCCGTAGAAGAATTGTACCTGGCAAACTGTAATATTACCAGTGTAAAAGGGCTGGAAGCGGCAACGTCCCTGAAGGTTCTCGACCTGAGCTATAATAGGGAATTAGCGGATCTTGAGCCGATCGGAAGTTTATCGCAGCAATTAACAATGCTCGAGTTGTCCAATACTGCTGTTTCTGTTGCAGATAAGATGTCATTAGTGCAGGTTGAAGATCTGACGGTAAATCAGGAGGAACAGGTAACCTGGATGGCAAAACCACTTGGTGTTGTGGACATTTCGGTAACTACACTGACTCTGGCCAATCCGGAATTGGCAACCGTCACCAATGATGGCCAGAATATTTTAATCTCCGGAAAAACATCCGGAACAACGGTAGCAACCATCAATTATTTTGGAGTCACAAAGACCTTTAATTTGACCGTTTCTGCTGCAGCATCAGAACGGCTTCTTGGCGATGTCGATGGAAACGGAAGCGTTTCGGCCTTTGATGCCCTGATGGCCTTGCAGATTGCGACTGGTAAAAAAACCGGAACGGCAGCAGAAATCAAGGCCGCGGATGTTGGAAAGTCCGGAAATGTTGAAGCCTTTGATGCATTACGGATTTTGCAATTTGCCACTGGGAAAATATCGACATTTTAACGCGAATGGATACTGATGTGAACTGATGAAAACCCGGCAGTTTATTTTCGGCTGGAACTGCCGTGGAATTGACCAAAACAGGCGATCGGATCAAGTGTTTCAAAGAATGGAGAAGAATATGAAAAAGCGTTTTAAACAGGGTTTGAGTGGATTGTTAATGTTGCTGCTGATAACCGGATTGGTACCGGTTGGAGTCATGGCAGAACAGACGAGTGAGAGCAATGTTGCGCCGGTCAAGCAGGAAGTCGCGGTTCCAGATAATAATGGCGCCGTGGCAGTATCTGGTGCGAATGAGAATGATGTTTCGGAAAACCAGCCGATATTGGCGACTCCGGACGAAGTGTCCGAGGCAGCGACAAGCGGTGACAGCCAGGAAACAATTGCGGTACAAGAGCTACAGACCAGTGCGACCGATCCCAATTATATCTACTATGATACCGCTGGGGGGGTGTATGTTTACAAATATACCGGAACTGGTGGAGATGTAACAATTCCAACGACTTTAGGCGGAAAAAAGGTCGTGGGAATTGCTGGGTATAGTTTTCAAGTTACAACCTGCACCAGTGTCGTTATTCCTGAAGGGGTGACATACATTGATGCCCACGGTTTTGATAACTGTACAAGTCTTAAAACCATCACCATTCCCGAAAGCATGAAAACCATCGGGGACTATGCGTTTAAAAATTGCCAGTCATTAACGGCCATAAGAATTCCCAAAGATCTGATCAATCTGGGAAATCACGTCTTTGAAGGCTGCTTGAGTCTGGCCAGAATCGAAGTTGCAGCTGAGAATTTAAAATTTTCAAGCATTGAAGGCTTGTTGTATAACAAGGCAGGGGATAAACTGCTTGCCTGTCCTGGAGGGGTTGCTACGGTCACTACGCCAACGAGTGTCACGACAATTGCGCCCTATGCCTTTGCCACCTGTACCAATCTGGCCAATGTGGTTCTTAATGATGGTGTGATCACCATTGATGATTATGCATTTAGTGACTGCACCAATTTGATGAAAATTAACATCCCCGAAGGGGTCACAAGAATTGGAACCTATGCCTTTAGTAATTGTAATAACCTGATGGCGATTATCACCCCTAAAAGCGCCATAAATATCGGCACTTATGCCTTTTACGATTGCGATAATCTGATTAGTGTGACGTTTGGGGAAGGGGTTACCAGAATTCCCGAATATGCTTTTCAAAACTGCAGCAGTTTGTCAACGGTGAAGCTGCCGGAAAGCCTAACCGGGATTGAGGATTATGCGTTTAAAGGCTGTACCAGCTTATCGGCGATTGCCATTCCGAACAATGTCACCACAATTGCGTCCAATGCCTTTGCAGGTTGCGGCTTAGCAACCATCACGATTCCCACAAGTGTCGTTACCATTGGAATCGGGGCGTTCTCTGGCTGTACTAGCCTGACAACGGTAAATCTGGTTGAGGGCTTAACGACAATTGATGATAGCGCTTTTTACAACTGCAAAAACCTCCGAACAATCAGCATTCCTAAAACCGTCATCAGGATTGGCAATAGTGCATTTTTCGGTTGTGCCAGTATCGCGACAATGAGCATTCCCGATGGGGTTGCGGTTATTGATAACAATGCCTTTGGAAACTGTGCCAGTTTAACTGGGATCAGTATCCCCCAAAGTGTCCAGAGCATTGGAAGTGGTGTCTTTGACGGTTGCCTCAGTCTTAAGAGCATTACGGTTTCTGCCGACAATCCGATGTATTCCAGTGTCAACGGTATGCTTTTTAACAACAACGGTGCAAACCTGGTCCGGTGTCCTGAAGGGGCTACCAGTTTTGTTATTCCGGCGGGGGTGACGAGCATTGGCAATGCTGCCTTTTATCAGTGTGCAAACCTGGCCAGCATCAATATTCCGGAAGGGGTCACCGGTATTGGTTACAGTGCGTTCAGTGAATGTACGCATCTGGTTAAGGTGATTATTCCGGAAACGGTGACAGCGATGGGCCCCTATGTCTTCGGGTATTCGGGAAACCCAACTATTTATGGATCGGCAGGATCCTATGCACAAACGTATGCTGACATGTATGGGTACATTTTTGTGAGTTACGGCTATTTTAAGGTCAGCAGTTTTACAACGGATAAACCCTCGGGGCAGTATGTGGATACGGATATTTACCTGACTGCCGCCGGGATTGGCGGAACAGCGCCCTACCAATATAAATTCTATTATCGACTGGGGACTGAGGAAAAGGTAATCCGGGACTATTTAGCCACAGAAACTGCCACATTCAAACCGGCAGCGCCCGGTATCTATACCCTTTTTGTTGACATCAAAGATAAGAATGGCAACATTGTCTCCCGGAATATTAGTGATTATACTGTCTTCTCAAATCCTACAATCAGCAGTTTTATCACCGACAAACCCTCAGGACAGGGAACCAATACCGATATCACGCTGACGGCAGTAGGAGTGGGAGGAGTAGCCCCCTACACATACAAATTCTATTACCGAATAGGAACAACGAATACCTTCATTCAGGATTTTTCGGAGCTAAATACGGCGATATTTAAGCCCCAAGCAGTAGGCACCTATACCCTCTATGTCGAAATGAAGGATGCCAATGAAAAAGCGGTCACCAGCAGTATTGGCAATTATATCATTGTCAAGCCGGTGGCGCCAGTTAATTTGAAAACCTCTGAGATCAGCAATAATTCGGTAGCGATTGCCTGGGATGGCGTTACGGGGGCATCGTCCTACAATGTTTATAAAAATGGGGTGCGAGTCAATGCCGATCCGATTACCGGAACCAACTTTAAGGTAGAAGGGCTGACGGCAAAAACAGAGTATACCTTCACGGTGAAATCGCTGGTGAATACGATTGAATCGGATGCCAGCACCGCCCTGAAAGTAAAAACCATGGGCGATCCGGTTAACCTCAACGTTGGAACGGTGACCGGTGCACCGGGAAAAAATGTCATTGTAAAAGTGGATGTTTCCAATAATTCGAGCATCAGTGCAGCCCGATTTATTGTCGGTTTTGACAATTCTAAATTGGAATATATTGCAACAAATCCTGGAACATTGGCTCAAGGTGGAACAATCGTTACTAATTTGGCGGGTAATCAGGTGACCATTGGTTATATCAATCAAAAGATGATCACCGAAGCGGGGACTTTTCTGGAACTGGAATTTAAAATCAAGGATGGTATGGCAGACCAGAATTTACCAATTACTCTGACTTCATTGGAATTAACCGATTTGACGGGGGTTGAGCTGATACCGGTAATAAGTAATGGCGAAATTAAAATTTCTGGGATTATCATAGGCGATATTAATGGTGATGGGGCGATCAGTGCCTTTGATGCTCTGATGGCGTTGCAAATAGCGACGGGAAAGATCGTGCCAACGACGACTCAAAAAACGGCGGCTGATATAGATGGAAATGGGATGATTTCTGCTTTTGAAAGCCTTCGAATCCTTCAGTTTGCGACCGGAAAAACAACAATATTATAGCTGCGATTCGACAAATGATTCATGACAGAAATAAAGGAGTAAAAAATGCAGAAGAAAATAATTCCCAAAATATTTATAATGGGACTGTTGGTTGCTTGTATATTTATGGGGTTTGTACCATCAGATATTGTTAATGCCCAGGAAACACCGGTAAAAATAGCGGTGAATCATGGCACCACCGGAATTGATGAAAATACTACACTTGATGTATCGATGGACCCCGGGTCAAAGGTTAGTGCATTGCAGTTTGTGTTCAGTTTTGATCCGACAAAAATAAAATATGTGCAGCCGGAAAAGGACAATTTAGCAAAAGGCGATGACCTGAAAACTTTTGAAATCGAGAATGGGGCAGGATCGATCGTCATCAATGCTAACGATGCAGCAGCGGGAAAGGTGACCATTGGTTATATCAATGCCTCGTCACCGCTTACTTTTGGCGGAAGTTTATTCGAACTGACATTTGAAGGGGTGGAAGACACCATCGGAACGCCAGTAAAGGTTGAAGTGAAAGAATTTGTGTCGGGGACTGGTGAGGCGGTTCCCACGACGATCACAAATGGCTCTATCACAGTGACAAAACCAATGGATGAGCAAGAAATCCGTTTAAATAAAATCGGAATGGCCATGTCGGTGGGAGAAAATCAGGAATTGAAAATAATTTTCAGTAATGCCAGTGATGACCTGAATAAACTCGTGAACTGGGAATCTTCTGACAGCAAAGTGGCGTCAGTAAAAGATGGAATTGTGACCGGGATCACGGCCGGCACGGCAATGATTACGGCGAAGGTTGGCGATAAGACGGCAACCTGCAAGGTTACCGTTCAATCGAGCGAGGTTCCCAAAGAAAATCCTATCTGCACCTACCGAACGCATGTGCAGAATGAGGGTTGGCAAGAATGGAAGACAGATGGCGATCCGAGCGGTACCAGCGGAAAGTCTCTACGCTTAGAGGGAATCGAAATTAAAGCTGACAGCCAGGACTATGATCTGGGGATTGAATACCAGACCCATGTTGAAAATATTGGGTGGCAGGGATTCAAAAGCAACGGTATCATGAGTGGAACCTCCGGGCAATCTTTGCGACTGGAAGCCATTCAGCTAATTCTAACGGGAAATGATGCAGACAAATTTGATGTATACTATCAAGTTCATGCACAAAACTTTGGATGGCTGGATTGGGCCAAAAATGGAGAAAACTCAGGAACGGCAGGTTTTGGTTATCGCCTGGAAGCGATCAAGATAGTAATTGTTCCCACAGGTGATCCGGCACCCGGAGCAACTGATCATGCGTTTGAAGAAAAATAAAAAGTAATAACCATAGGAAGAGGGTAGTGTCGTTTGCGACACTACCCTCTTCCAAAAAAAGGAGCTGTAATGAAAAATAAAATGATCAAAACCGGTTTGCTGTTAGCTTTGGTGCTGGTTTTGCTTTTTTCTGGTAGTATCTCAGCGCAAGAAAATGATAATATCCCAGTGCCCTATGAAGCCCCGCAAAATCCAGAATTTGTGAAATATATGGCTGAACATGAGCAGGGGTATATGAATACTTTGAGTGAAACAAATCGCAATTTGGGATATATTCCGCCACCGTTAAAACGTTACGAAGGATCAGAAATGATGGCAATGATCGTGACCATGGGTCTGCCGGAAACTTTTGATTTGCGTGCAGTTGATCGTGTAACACCGATACGGAATCAAAATCCCTATGGAACTTGCTGGTCTTTTGCGAGCATGGCGTCGTTGGAGTCGCATATTAATAAGGGGGCAACAATTGATCTTTCTGAAAATAATTTAATCTGGAATCATGGATTTAATTGGGGTCCCTATGATGGCGGGAATGAAGCGATGGCTACCGCTTATTTTGCCCGATGGAGCGGGCCGGCTAACGAGAATGACGATCCTTATGGGTCGGTACAAAAAATTGACCTAAGCCCTGCTTACCATGTCCAGGATGTCGAAAATATTTCAAAGAATCCCTCTGAAATCAAAGAAGCGCTAATAGAAGGTGGGGCCCTGATGACCGGTATGTATGCAGGCTCTTTTGATAGTGTAACTTACTATAATAGCGACTTGGGGACCCTTTTTTATGATGGGAGTGAAGGCATTAATCACAACGTTGCGATTGTCGGTTGGGATGACAACTTTGACCGCAATAAATTTAATAAAGTACCGCCGGGTAATGGAGCCTGGATTATTCGCAACAGTTGGGGAACGAATTGGGGTGATGGCGGTTATTTTTATATGTCATATTATGATACCTATGCCGGAAACGATGTGACGGCTTTTCACAGTGTGGAATCAACCAACAATTACAGCCGGATTTATCAGTATGATCCCTTTGGCTGCACGAGTGCGATGGGCTATGATAACAATGGTAATGCTGCCTGGGGCGCAAACATTTTTCGGGCTGTTTCCAGTGAAAATCTGACTGCGATCAGCACCTATGCGTTAAGTCCGGGGACGACGCTTGAGATTAGTATCTATACAAATGTAAACACCACTGAACCAACAAGTGGAACATTGCAGTCAACCAAAACTGTTTCAATGATACGCGACGGTTATCATACAATTGCACTGGATCGTCCGGTTCAAATTGAAGAAGGACAGTTGTATTCGGTCGTGATTAAATATTTAACGCCAAACAATGACAGGCCGATACCGATCGAAAAACCGATTATCAATTATTGCAGTGCGGCTAATGCCAATCCTAACGAAAGTTTTATCAGTTTTAATGGGGTAAATTACTGGTATGATATTTCGACCGATAGGGATTCGAATCTCTGTATTAAAGCCTTTACTGAAGGGATTCAACCGGCAATGCTGGAAAACATTACCATCACAAATCCGGCATCGAAGCTGATATATAATGTAGGTGAAGCTTTAGATATCAGTGGCTTGCAAGTGATCGGAACCTACAGTGATGGCAGTACAAAAGTCGAAACCATAACAACAGAAAACATTACCGGTTTTAGCAGTGAATCACCAGCATCAAATCAGATGCTCAGTGTGACGGTTAAAGGTAAGACTGTGACCTATACTGTACAGATAATCCCCAGTGCAGCGCTGGGTGATGTTGATGCGAATGGGTTGGTACAAGCATATGATGCACTGTTGGCACTACGGATTGCAACAGGCAATAATACAGGAACGCCAGCAGAGATTTTGGCGGCAGACGTCGGGAAATCTGGAACTGTGGAGGCGTTTGATGCGCTGCGGATTCTGCAGTATGCTACCGGCAAGGTAAACGAATTTTAAAAAAGTCATAGAAATCATCACGGCTAAGGCACTAAGAATCAGAGCTTGAAGAAAAAGCATTATAAAAAGTAATGATTATTTAACTGGGATAATCTAGAAGATGAGGTAGAGTATGAAAAGAATGTTGGATAAAGAATTCTATCTTTTGGCTCTTGTGTTTGTACTGATAGGATTAATGCCTGCTAGTGTTAATGCAAAGGAAAGTGGAACTGAGAATAATCGATTATTTGCAATAGAAGCGGTAAATCAAAGTGAAATAGCAATAAATCAGGCCTCGATTAATATAAAATATGTTAGTTAATTTCAGAGTGGCTTTACGATCAATTCACTGATCGCCAATCGGGTTGGGGATCAAATTGTATTCAAAGTCGATTATTATAGCAATCAGGATTGTGATTACAGTTTTTTTAATCCGCCCAATGGCGATGTCATTATGAAGGTAGTATATGGTGGAATTAAATCTGGATCAAATGCCACAGAACTGGCTTTGAGTTTATATGAGTTCAAACGAATGATGGTCAATCCAAGCATCACGATGAGGTTCGGCTTTGATGATCAACCCAATTGGATATTTTTTAAAACCGACCAATTAACGAACCTGGTTCTCCCCGGAGAACTCGAAAACCTGCCAGAAGAAGTCTTGCCAACCACGATCACGCTCAACAAAATAAGCCTTGAACTGATGGTGGGCAGTACCGACCAGCTGATTCCGGCACTGGTTCCAACGGTTGTAACGGATAATACGGTCACCTGGCGTTCAACGGATCCCTCCGTTGCTACTGTGGATGCCAATGGCAATATCAGAGGTATCAATCCCGGAACGGCTAGAATTATTGCAACAAGTGGTAATAACATAAACGCTGTCTGCCAGATCTATGTTTTGGCAATTATTCTTGGTGATGTCGATGGAAACGGTAGCATAACCGCATTTGACGCCCTAATGTCATTACAGATTGCCACCGGCAATAAACAGGGAAGTGTGGTGGAACTAAAAGCCGCGGATGTGGATGGAATCAACGGTGCAAGCGCCTATGACGCATTGCGGATTTTGCTGTATGCTACGGGAAAGATTAAGGCGTTTTAAAAAATAAAGAGACGCTATCGATTTTATCAGCTATAAGATTTTACCCACCATGTGGCCAATGGTGACAGCATTCTGGATGAAATCATCAATCTAGTAGTATGTTACATATCCCAAACATAAAAAATGCCACAAAACAGCGGTTTCTGAGGAATATGGAGAGACTGTTGGTATTGTCACCCTGTAAAATGTCATTAAAGAAATGGTTATCGAGATCAATGTTCTTAAAAAAGAGATAATTGTATCTGAAGAAAAATAACAATAGCAATAGCAACAACACGATAACAACAAAAAGCTCCTGAGGCAATAAACTTCAGGAGCTTTTGCTATTTTAGGTCATAATTCCATCGACGGTATGATTAAAGACTTCCACATAATTGTTGCGTTGATCAATACTGAGTTCTCGGTTTTTCAGTAAATAAAGATAATCTTCAAAAGATTGAACCAGCAGCTGATTGATCAGCCGGTATTTTTCCAGGATCACCGGGTCGTTTTTAAAGCTCAGCTCCCAAGTATCCTTCATGTAGGAAAAGATATGATTGGTCATGTCCCGCATCATCCCGGCCAGCATCGCTACCCGGGGATTGAGATAACCGGTGTCCGCCTCGTAGGTGGAGTGCGCCGAAATATTCAGCCGCCCTTGCTCCTGCAGGGCTTTGTAGGATGAGCTGCCTTGGAGAATAATCATATGATGGTAGAGCACATTGACGCTGATCTCCAACTTATCCAACAGGGCGTTGCGCATTAAAAAGTCGTAGTTGACTTTCAGATCTTCCAGGGTCGAGTCGGGTTCAAACATAATAAAGCCGACGCTGGGTTCGATTCCGTATTGCCGCAGGATGCGCAGGGCGTTCTCATTATCGGCCACCGTGGTCAGCTTGTTGAGCCGCTTCAGGGCTTCATCCCGACCACTTTCCAGACCGATCAAGATGTGTTTAAGGCCGGCGTCGGTCAGGGCTTTGATGGTTTCGGCTTCGATATCGTTGGCCCGGGCTTCAATGCCAAAGTGGATGTGGCGTTCTTTTAAGAGACGGGCCAGTTTTAACACCCGCTCTTTGCCGGCGCGTCCCGGCCCGTAGAAGTTGGGATCCATAAAATAAAAGTAGCGGATATCGGTTTCCTGCATCACCGCATCAATTTCGGCAATGATGTTCTCCGGACTGCGTCCCCGCCATTTCCGTTTGGTATCGCCATAATAGGGGTTGATGTAACAGAAGGTACAGCCGCCGTAGCAACCCCGGCTGCCGGAAATATTGACTTCACCAAAAGAATAGGAACCGGCACTCCGCAGGGGAAAGGGCAAGCTATCGACATCGATAACCACCTCGCCGCGGGTGGCGACAATGCCGTGATCGGTGCGCGCGGCGATTCCTGCCTGGGGAACGGTAGGGAAATTTTCAGCCAGCGTCAAAAAAGTCAGTTCAGCCTCACCCAATAAGGCGCCATCAATAGCTGGACAGCGGGTTAGAATTTCTTCATAGGCAAAGGTGGGGTAAAAACCATAAACGCAGACATAGGCAATCCCATAGCTTTGTTTGACAAGTTCGATAAACTGATAAAGGGTTTTATTGTCCTCCCAGTGATAAACCAGGTGAATCCCTAAAATCCTTGGACGCAGCTTAGCAATCTGCTCCTCAATGGCCGGATAATCCAGTTGTTCCAGATAACCGTCAACAATTGTCACATCAATGTTGTTGGCCGCCAGCATACCGCCGATATAACCGGTATTCAGGCAGGCCGAAAGGGGGGCGTTGGCAATATCATTGCAGCGGTCGTCGCCGTAGGAGCGGGGATGTTCGAGTAAGATAACGTTCATGAGGTGACCTCCTGCCACATAAAGATATTTTTTTTAGTATGGTAGATTTCCAGATCGTAGCGAACCCGGTCAAAAGGTGTCGGGTTGTAATAGGTCGGGTAGAGCAGATCGGTTTCCGGGGTGATCACGCCATTTTCCAGCGCCTGTTGTTCGACCTTGGTGCCTGGTAAAATCCGGATATTATTAAGAACGATGGTCCCCAGGGTTTTGGAAGCATGATGGATCTCGTAAATCGCATCAATCAGGTCTTTGGCTTCTTGCTGGGTTGCGGCGGTATCCCCGGGGGTATTGACGAGGAAGTGATAAACGGTGACGACGCCGCTGTTGGCCAGGACCTGGGCGGTATCGAGGATATCCTGGACCCGCATATGTTTATCCATGGCATCCAGGGCGGTCTGACTGAGGCCATCGGGGGACAGCGAAAAACATTCGCAGCCGGAGCGGGTATAGAGCGCGACATTTTCCTCGGTTAACAGGTTTTCCCGGAAAAAGCCGCTCCAGTTGATTTTCAGACCCCGCCGGATAATTTCGGTACAGATCGAATCGAGATGATCGACAGGAATATTGACCACCGAATCGGTGAAATGGATCCGGGTGACACCGTAGCTGTCGTAGAGAAACTGAATTTCGTCGACCACCGCTTCCGGAGTGCGGCAGCGCATTTTAGTCCCCTGCAGCAGCGGATAGGAACAGTAGCCACAGCTAAAACAGCAGCCCCGTTTGGTTTCCACGCCGATACTTTCCACATATTTATTGACAGTGAGGTAGGGGCGGGGATCCAGCAGATCGCGGTTGGGCATCACATAGTCCCGCATATCATAATCACCAACTGGCGGAACGATTGTGACTTTGCCCTGCTCCCGAAAACAGAGCCCTGGCAGATGGGGCGGGTTGTCCAGATTTTCAAGCAGCGGCACAATGATTTTTTCAGCCTCGCCAGTTACGCCGAAATCAATTTCCGGATATTCGTTCATCAGCCGTTTCGGAAACAGCGAAAAACCGGTTCCGCCGGCTAAAATTCTGGTGTTTGGCGCATAACGCTTGATAAAAGCCAGGGTAACGGCAAAGCCGGGAATCAGCGATGATGTTTTGTTGCCCAGAGGATCGATGTTTCGTAACGACAGGCAGACCACATCCGGCTGATGAGCATCCAGCTGCTGCCGCAGATCCCCATAGGGATCGAGGGCCATATTCATGTCAAAAAGCTGCAGCTGATGATTGGTTTGGCGCTCGACCTGTGATGCCAGGACGACGATCCCGATGGGATAAACCCGCTCGATGTCGATGCCCTCCATTGAGAGGGCTTGAATGAAAAGTATTTTCATGGTTTCTCCTTGA
>PGZR01000037.1 GCA_002841405.1 Firmicutes bacterium HGW-Firmicutes-4
AGTTTCTTATTCTGGAGGGATCGGTATCGATGATACAGCCAAAGAAGTCAGAATTGCCCGGCAAAGAGGGATAATGGTGTTGGGTATTTTTACGGGTGACGAAAAAGACCTAAAAGCCGAAAAATTAATTTTTGGTAAGGATTTTATCTATACCAGAGAAATGAACCATTTTGGGGATATTATTGCGGCATATTTAAAACGAATAATTGCAAGTTGAATTATGATTATTTCTTTTAAAATAGCCATATAAAAGATAAATCATATCAGCGTCGTTTTCTTAAGTAATGGCGGATTAGACTTTTTTAGGAAGTGTTTTAGGAATGTGACAAAGATAATTTTCTAACGAATGGAACTCAAGATACCCTGAGTAAGCATAATAATGATCGATTTATTTGCGAATGACGCATTAGCTAATTGCTGTTTTTTCATGAGCTTACCTTCTTTTTTCAACACTAGTCTGATCATATTTAAAAATACATTTATGTTATATCTGCAAAAGATAAATATTAAAATATGATTGATGTTGAATTAAATTTATTAGTATTATAATATTAACTGATGAAAGCGTAGAAACAGAATATTAACTTTGATAAAATGAGGTTATCAAAGCAAAAGCAAATGAAGAGGTAATAAATGGCAGTTTATTTATTTGACCAGTTGGACGCATTTACAGATGACTTGTTTTACCAGAGTTTGACGCTGCTTCCGGTGGAACGACAGCAAAAAGCAACAGCCTATCGTCAGAAAATTGACCAAAAACTTTCGGTATTGGGCTATGTTCTGCTGAATTACGGGTTGAAAAATGAGTATGAGATAACTGAAAACATAATTTTCAGTTATTCAGCAAAGGGAAAGCCCTCTTTAACTCACTATCCGCAGATCCATTTTAATATCAGCCATTGTCGAAACGGGGTGATCTGTGCCATCCATACCAGCGCAGTAGGGGTGGATATCGAAGCCGTGGCAGCCTATGATGCCGAGTTGGCCCGACATGTCTGCAATGATTGTGAATTGAAACTGATAAATGAAAGTGATAACAAAGCAATGGCCTTTACAAAAATCTGGACTAAAAAAGAAAGCTTGATGAAAAAAACAGGCGTCGGTCTGAGTGATAATTTAAGAATGATTGATACCATAGATTCAGAAGCCATTGTGTTGGTGGACCCGGGAGAGGCTTATGTGTTTTCCATCGCCGGGATAACATTGGCCGAGCTGGGTTTAAGGACGGAGCTTTTCAGGACGTAAAAACTCATGCAAAAAAAATCCGTGACAAATTTTAATTTATTTGATATAGTACATTCAAACTTAAATTTAATAATAATATAATAGGTGTCGGCTGTAATCAATGTATTATAAGCCGGTGAAAAGGGAAGAGGGGTGAAAATCCCCCGCGGTCCCGCCGCTGTAAGAGAAGAGTTCCTCCAGGAATGCCACCACTTTGTTGGGAAGGCAGGAGGTAATGTTGACGCTTGAGCCAGAAGACCTGCCTGTTTGTATATCTCAAACTCTACGAGAGATAGAGGAGGTTTATTTTTGTACGCATTTTTGCGGCCTCATTGTCTTGTTTAGAGATAATGAGGTTTTTTTGTGCAAAAATGCAAATGGAGAGTGATGGAGCAAGATGTCAAAAGTATTAGTAATAGCCGGGACAACCGATGCAAAGACAGTAATTGAGAGACTATTAGAAAAAAAACATGACGCGGCAGTAACGGTCACCACCCGATTGGGTGCCGGCATGCTGGATGAATTCAAAAATCTGGAGATTTATCAGGGCAAACTGAATAAGGAGCATATTACCCAGTTAATCAGAGGGCTTAAACCAGACTGTTTGATTGATGCTGCCAATCCCTTTTCGACAGAAATAACCCGCAATGCCATCAATGTCTGTAAATTAGAAGCCCTGCCCTATATTCGTTATGAGCGGGAGCGGGTGAACTATGAGGATGACCCGGAGATAACCATTGTTAAGAATTATGGGGAAGCCTGTGATGCCCTAATGAACTGCGAAGGTAATATTCTGCTGACCCTGGGAAGCAACAAGATTGAGACGTTTAAAAAAATTCCCGACTATTCAAAGCGGGTTTATCTGCGCGTGTTGCCGGACTGGAAGGTTTTAAGCAAGTGCGAAAGTCTGGGATTCAGCCCCAAAAATATTATCGCGATTAAAGGACCATATAACGAGGCCTTAAACATCGAATTGTTCAAATATTGCCAGGCGTCGGTACTGGTGACTAAAGAAAGCGGCAATATGGGGGGCGTGATCGACAAGATCAATGCCGCTAAAAAGCTGGGGATAAAAATCATCCTGGTCGATCGGATCGAAGCGTGTGGCAATAATAAATTCAGTTCGGTGGAAGAGTTGGTGAAATGTGTGGATAGAATTGATGCGGGTTGATTGTGTCAGTAATTAGAAATACTGAAAGGTAAATACTTTTTATGGAAAATAGTGCAAGTAAATCGATAAACTTTATTAAAACCAGTGAAAAAGCCGAACATCAAGCGACGCATCACCATAAAATCGGTCACAAACATGGAGAAGGATCAGCGATTGATTACTACGCCTATGCTTCGAAAATCAGACATTGGAACCCGGGCTTTAAGGTGGCTTTTTCATTTACTACCCTGCTGCTATGCATTGGGCTGAATAATCCTATTGTGTCGATAGCCGTGATTCTCGGGATGGCTTTCCTGACCGTGGTAAAAGGCGGGCTGCCGCTGTCGGCATATCTGTCAGTACTACTGATTCCCTTGACCTTTATTCTGCTGGGAACCATTGCCATCGGGGTTGACTTTTCCCGTCAGCCCTTGGGTCAGTTTAATCTCTATCTCGGCTTGGGCTATATCTTTACATCGGTTGACAAACTCCAGGAAATGGCAGTGCTGATGCTTAAAGTTTTTGGTGCCATCAGTGCGATGATCATGATGACCTTGTCGACACCGTCGGCCGAAATGATTGGAGTACTCCGAAAAGCCCATGTGCCTAAGCTGATTATTGAACTGATGAATCTGATCTATCGGTATATTTTTATTCTGCTGGATGTTTTTAATAACATGCGAAATTCAGCGGACTCCCGGCAGGGCTATTGTGATTTTAAAACATCTTGCTATACCTTTGGCAGTGTTGCCAGCAATCTACTGGTGGTTTCACTAAAAAAGGCCAATGCCTACTATACTGCCATGGAAGCCAGAGGTTATGATGGCGACCTGTTTTTTCTGGAAGAGGAAAAACCGTTTCAAACTAGCCATCTGTTTATCGCAGCAGGGTTTCTATTTTTTCTGTTGCTGCTTTGGTATGTTATGAAATAATTATCCACTTAGAAAGGTCCAATATATGAGAGAACCAATACTTAAAGTCAAAAATCTGCATTACAGCTATGGAACCGGAAACCCGGCTCTGAAAGGGGTTAGTATCAATATTTATCAAGGTGAGAAGATTGCCGTGATCGGGTCCAACGGTTCCGGTAAATCGACGTTTTTTCTTAATGCAAATGGGGTGCTGACGGCTGATCATGGTGAAATCAGCTATCAGGGTACCGTCATTAATAAAAAAAATTCAAAAGAACTGCGAAAAAACATCGGGATTGTTTTTCAAGATGCTGATGACCAGATCATTGCGTCCACGGTGATGGCCGAGGTTGGATTTGGTCCGATGAACTTAAAGCTGCCCAGAGAAGAAGTCATCCGCCGGGTGGATGAGGCTCTAAACTATATGAACATCCTCGATTTTAAGGATCGCCCGCCCCATTATTTAAGCGGTGGGGAAAAAAAACGGGTGACGATTGCCGACATCATTGCCATGAAATCGGAGGTGATCATTTTTGATGAACCGACCGCGGCCCTGGATCCTCTCAATGCCCAAATGCTGGAAGAGGTGTTGGTAAAACTGGGAGCAGAAGGCAAGACGATGCTGATTTCTACGCATGATGTCGATTTTGCCTACCGCTGGGCTGAGCGGGCTATTGTCTTTGATCAGGGAAGAATCATTGCTGATGGGACACCGTTGGAGATTTTTAATAACTCAAGCATTTTGGAGCAGGCAAATCTGAAACGGCCAGCGATGCTCGATGTCTTTGAAATGCTGGTTGACAATAAGCTGATTAAGGACACCAATAAATATCCCACCACTCCCGAGGAACTGAAAATTTTACTGGAAAAACAGTTTAATCATTGCTGAACCAATCATTCGATAGTTGTTGCTAGCGGAAATAAATGAGTTAACGATAAGGATTAAGATGGCTTTGCGAGATTTGAAAAGAGCGCTCAAGAATTTTTGCAAACCCTTAATATATAGATAAAAACAAGAGGAGGAACTATGAACACAAGTTTAAACATTAGAGAAAAAAGATTTATTGCTGTTGTGGCAGCCATTACCTTGTTATTCGGGTTTACCCCGGTGGCCAATGCGATGCACATTATGGAAGGCTATCTGCCGGTGGGCTTCAGTGTGGCCTGGGGCGTAATCTGTATCCCATTTTTAATTGCCGGTTACATGGCGATAAAAAAGACCCTCAAAGAAAATCCTAAAACCATTACCTTATTGGCGATGGCTGGAGCCTATGTTTTCGTGTTATCATCGTTAAAAATACCATCCGTTACCGGTAGCTGTTCGCATATGACCGGAACTGGGCTGGGGGCGATTTTATTCGGACCAGCACCGATGAGTATTCTGGGAGTTATAGTCTTATTATTTCAGGCTATTCTACTGGCTCATGGGGGATTGACAACCCTGGGTGCCAATACCTTTTCAATGGCGATTGCCGGACCATTTGTGACCTATGGTATTTTCATTCTGTGTAAAAAAATAAAGATTAACCGCCATGTTGGGGTTTTTCTGGCCGCGGCCATCGGGGATTTATTTACTTACTGTATCACCGCTTTTCAGCTGGCTTTAGCCTATCCTTCAGAAAGCGGCGGAGTTGCGGCTTCAGTGGTTAAATTTTTGGCCGTATTTGCACCGACCCAATTACCGTTGGCCATTATTGAAGGGATTCTGACCGTTGTCATTATCATCGGGCTGGAAACTTATGCGCAACCAGAACTCAATGAGCTGGGATATCTTACCGGAGGTATAAAATAATGACAGCAACGAAAAAAACAGTAATTGGTCTTTTAGTATTGGTTGTTCTGATTGCTTTGGTTCCTTTATTCATCTTACAGGATGCCGAATTTGGTGGATCGGATGATGCCGGAAGTGTAGCCATTTCGGAGATTACCGGAACGGAGTATGAACCCTGGTTTACCCCGATTTTTGAAACGGCCATTAATGGTGAAATCCCTGGTGAAGTGGAGAGCTTGTTCTTTTGTTTACAGACCGGCATCGGGGTGGGAATTATTGCCTTTGTGATGGGTCGATTTGTGGAACGGAAGAAGCAGGAAGACGGCAAGAGGAATAAGAATAATAGCAAGTAGTCTGCCCAGAGTAGTAAAAATTTAAGAGAAACAAATAAATTGAATAAATAACGAACAGGTGTCGGCTGTAATCCATTGTATTACGAGCCGGTGAAAAGGGAAGAGGGGTGAAAATCCCCCGCGGTCCCGCCACTGTAAGAGAAGAGTTCCTCCAGGAATGCCACTGTAGCAATATGGGAAGGCAGGAGGTAATGTTGACGCTTGAGCCAGGAGACCTGCCTGTTTTTACAAAACTCTGCGAGAGACAGAAAAAGGTTTTATTTGCGTACCGTTTTACGGGCTCGTTGTCTTGTTTAGAGATAATGGGTCTTTTTTTGTACAAAAAAAAGTCGTATTGATACAGGTTATGCACTTTCATAATAACCTAAAATAAAAACAAAACAAGGAGTGACATTAAACGTGAAAACAAATTTATTGAAGAAACTTGGTGTTGGAATGTTGGCATTAATGCTGACAGTATTGGTAATGGGGTGTGCAAATAATGGCAAAACAACCAGTGAGAGTGGCAATGACATGTTAAAACTGGATTATTCCACTGCTTTTAGCGTTGAATATCTGGATAATGAGGTAAAAAAACTAACCGATGCCGATGGTCGCATTCTTATGATGGTTCCGGAAGGAAAAAAAGTTCCCGATGAATACCAGGATGCCGACGTGATTATTGAAGGCGAACTGGATCGTGTGATGCTGGCTTCGGCGACTCAGGGCTGTATGATGCGGGCACTGGATGCCGTTGACTTTATAAAAGCCGTGACCACCAAACAGGAATCATGGACGATTGCTGAAATTGCCGATGCCATGAAGGCCGGTACAATCACTTTTGTTGGTGATAATAAAGCGCCGGACTATGAAATGATCAAATCACTTGATCCCGAGCTGGTATTTGTATACTCGGGTGATTACGGCCTCCAGGACATGATGGTCAAATTTGATGAACTGGGTATTAATTATGCCGTCTGCAATGAGTACACTGAAGAAGATCCCCGCGGTCGGATGGAATGGGTTAAATTCTATGCGGCCTTCTTTGACAAAGAGGATCAGGCAATTACGGTTTTTAACGAGGCCATGAAGAATATTGAGATAACAATCAAAAATGCCGAAAAAAAAGAAAAACCCAAGGTGGCCTGGGCGATGGTATCCAGTGGCAAGGTTTATATCGCCGAGAATGATTCCTACGTGGGAAAAATGATTGAAATGAGCGGCGGCGTCTACGTCTTTAAGGATATGGCGGCTGGAAGCGGCGGCATTACCCTTGAAGAATTTTATGCGACCGCCAAGGATGCCGACATTCTAATTTACTCATCGCTTGAACAGTACTCGCCAACACTGGACTCAGTGATCTCCCAATCGCCGATTCTGGCAAACTTAAAGGCCGTTCAGGATGGTCAGGTCTGGTGTCTGGGAAAAGATTTTTATCAGTCCATTGATAAAACCGATGAAGTGATCAGCGACCTGTTCGCGATCTTCCATGGCGATGGAACGACTACACATTTTAAAAAATACTGATGCTCAAAGAAATGAAAACGGATAATTTTAATGACCAGATGACAACAGAATTAGAAAAACTAAACCGAAGATCGGTACTGCTGATGGGATTATTGGCAGTGGCGGTGATACTTACCTTTTCTTTCTGTGTTGGATTTGGATCACTTAAAATAGGATTGGATGAACTGATAAAAATAATCTTCCGTTTTGGTGACTATGACCCGGTTTTGAGTGAAATTGTCTGGGACATTCGCTTTCCCCGCACAATTGGGGCCTTGCTGGGAGGCGCAGCCCTGGCAGTGGCTGGAATCATGCTCCAGGTGTTCTTTCGAAATCCGATTGTTGAACCCTTTGTCTTAGGGATCTCATCAGGCGCTGTGCTTTGCGTCGCCCTGGTCATGCTGGGGGGGATTAGCCTGGGTTTTGGGGCCGTATCACCAATGGGATTATTCCTGGCCGCCCTGCTGGGATCATCGGTTGTGCTAATGGTGGTGCTGATGTTTGCGACCCGGGTAAAGGATGTGGTGTCGCTGTTGGTGATTGGGCTGATGATGGGTTATATCTGCAGTGCCGTTACCAGTGTCTTACAATCATTTGCCGAAAAGGAAGCGCTGCAGGGATTTGTCGTGTGGACACTGGGAAGCTTCTCCGGATTTACCTGGGCCAGTGTTCGGATTATTGTGGCGTTATGCATTCCCATCTTCGGCTCGCTGGTGCTTTTAGTCAAACCGCTTAATGCGTTTTCGATGGGGGAAGAGTATGCCATGAGTATGGGTGTCAATATAAAACGGTTTCGCATTTTTTTAGTGGCCATTACCAGCATTCTGGCTGCCGTGGTAACAGCTTTTGCCGGACCGGTGGGATTTATTGGTCTGGCGATCCCACATCTGGCCAGGCTGTTATTTAAAACCGCTGATAATAAAATACTGGTGCCGGGATCAATTCTGATGGGGGGGATTGTTACCGCCTGCTGTGATTTGATTTCAAGAACGATTCTGGCTCCGGTGGAACTGCCGATTAGTGCGGTGACGGCGTTCATTGGTGCTCCGATTGTGATTTATTTGATAATGAAAAGGAGGACAAGTCTGTGATTGCCTTAAAAACAGAAAACCTGAAAGTCGGCTATGGTAAAAAAGTGGTGGTGGACGCAGTTGATATTTCGGGCTTGAGAGGCCAGGTGCTCTGTCTGCTGGGCCCTAATGGCGCTGGAAAAAGCACAATTTTAAGAACCTTATCCGGTCTGCTGGATCCCCTTGACGGAGTGGTTTATGTTAATCAGGAAAAACTGCTGGATAAAAAGAAAAAAGATCTGGCTAAAGAATTATCGGTGGTCTTAACGACAAAGTTCTCGGCTGGAATGATGAAGGTTTACGATGTGGTATCGATGGGACGTTATCCCTACACCAGTCGGCTGGGAAAACTGACTGGTCATGATCATCAGCTGATTCAGGAAGCCCTGATCACCGTCAATGCTGATTATCTGGCAACCCGTAATTTTGAGGAGCTCAGTGATGGCGAAAGACAAAAAGTGATGGTTGCAAGAGCCCTGGTTCAGGAGCCGGAGGTGATGATTCTGGATGAACCAACCAGTCATCTGGATATCCGGCATCAATTGGAGTTAATCGATATCCTCAAAAAGTTGAGCAAAGAAAAGAATATTACCATTATTTTGTCGCTTCATGAAATCGATCTGGCCTTAAAAAGCTGTGAAACGGTACTGCTTGTTCGCGACAATCGCATTGTTGGTTATGGTGCCCCCGAAGATATGGTCAATGAAGAAACCATCAGTCAGCTCTATGGGATAAAAAACGCCGGCTACAACAACCTCCTCGGTTCCATCGAAATTGCCAACAGCGGCGATCCAGCGGTTTTTGTGGTCGCCGGAAATGGCACCGGGATTCCGATTTACCGGTTGTTGTCAAAACACAATATCGGCGCCATGACTGGCATCATTCACGAAAATGATGTGGATTACGAGGTCGCCCGAACCATGGGGCTGACCATCAAAAGTGCCTTTGCTTTTGAAGAGATTGATGATGTAAGTTATTTGGGTGCTAAAAAGATGATCGATCGGATTGATACGGTGATTGATTCAGGATTTCCAGTTCGAAAAATGAATGAGAAGAATCTGGATCTCATTCGCTATGCCATTAGAAAAAGCAAAAAGGTGATCTCCTTTCGGTCCGAAGAAGAGCGCCGACACTACTTTGGTGGGCAAGAAAAACAAATGCTTTTATGCCATCAATCATGCGACTTTTTTAAATATTTAAAGACTACCGCACTGCCAGTGGAAAAACTGGGGAGCATCTTGTAATGACAGGGGAGGAGAAAGGTATGCAGATTTTTACACTACCAACGGGTGAGGCTGTTTATCGCTATCAGAAGAGCATCGTCGTACCCTTTAACGGAAAACGAAAGGTTTTATCAACAGCCCACCGGAACGGCGGCTATTCTGAAGAACTGAAAGCGGTATTTAATCATGATGCCACCAAGGGTGCTGGCGTGGCTTGTACCCTCCAGGCTGACACCTATCAGGAACATATGAAACTGATTACCGAGGAACTGGGTTTGGATGCCGATTATACCGCAGGCATCACCACGGCGGCAGCAATGGAGAATGTGGCCATTAAAACGGCTACCTATAAGGACTTGAGTGTGACCGCTATCGTAACTGGCGGGATTGAAGTCAATGGTGGTCGGGTGGGCGATCCCACCACCTGGCACGAGGTCGATGGTAAGCACCATGAAATCAAGCCGGGGACGATTAATATTATTCTCTACATCGATGGCAATATGCCGGCGGAGACCCTGACCCGGGCGCTGGTCACCTGCACCGAAGCCAAAACTGCGGCAATTCAAGAGCTGATGCTGGGAAGTATGTATTCTCGGGGATTAGCCACCGGCTCGGGAACCGATGGAACCATTTTGATTGCTAATGGGGAATCCTCGAATTATTACCAGTTTGCCGGTAAACACAGTAAACTGGGTGAACTGATTGGATTAGCGGTTATACCGGCCGTAAAAGAAGCGCTCTTTTTACAGACGGGTGCCAGTCCAGAGCAGCAGTTTAGCATTTTAAGACGGATGCAGCGATTTGGCATTAATCTGAATCGGATCTGGGATCAGTTTAAAACAGTGAATGATTTAGCCAAGCCGGAATTTGTCTGCCACCTGGAAAAACTGGATAAAGAACCTGAGCTGGTGGTGTTGGCATCCCTCTACGCTCATCTTCTGGATCAGCTGGACTGGGAGTTACTGACCATGGCACAGACTGCTTATGAAGCCGAGATGATCATAAAACGAATGAATCCGAAGAGCACAGATGCTTCGATCATTGAATGGGAGGGAATGACTAAAGATGCAGTTATTGAAGAAATGTGCTTGAAAATGTTAGCTTGTTTAGTCAGTTTGTTGGAGGAGCGGGTATGTATCGGATAACATTTATTCATTCACCCATGGATCACACCTACGATATTAAAGAAGCAGTGCAGTTGCTAGAAAAAGAAGCGACCAGCTCGACAGAACCGAATATCGCAGTGAATTTTTTAAACAGCAGTCAACTGGATAACTCTGCCGAAGAATTGGCTGCGGCAATGGAAACCTTGGAAAACGCTGATTTTATTCTAGTCTTTATCCATGCCGGACTCACCCAATTCAAGAGCTTCGCACCCCTGATGGAGCGATTTGAAAATAAGAAACGCTTTTTTATCTGGTCCGGCTGTGATGAAGAAAATATCCTTGCGCTAAAAAAATCCGGCATTTCCCCCTGGGAACATGGCGAGATCCAGAAATACGCTCTGGATACCAGCACAGAAAACTGCATTAATCTGATCAAATACCTGGGGGCTTATTATGGGAAGTTAAAAATCGACTATGGTGAACCCCGCCATTCAGCCTGGGAAGGCATTTATTATCCGGGAAAAGAACTGAGTTTTGAAACCGCGCTGGCACAAGCCAAGGCAAGCAAAAAACCGGTGGTCGGTATTTTGCTGTATAGTCGGTTGGTTCAGGAAAAGAACCTCGAACATATTGATGCCCTGATCAGGGAAGTGGAAAATCAGGGTGCCCATCCGCTGGCGGTATTTTCGTCTTCGGCTCCCAACCCGGCGATAGGCTGTTTAGGTTTTCAATGGGTAGTGGATCATATTTTTACCACTAAAGGAATCGCAAATGTGGACGCAATCATTAACACCATGAGCCATTCCCAGAGTATCCTTTCAGATCCCGGGGATGGCACCAAAACGGTGGAAAAGAGCATTTATCAGGCCATCGATGTACCGGTGATCAAAGCCCTGAACACCTTTCAGAGCTATGAAAACTGGTGTGAAAATTTGCGGGGAATCGATGCCATGTCTTTTCCGGGAAGTGTTTACTATCCGGAGTTTGACGGCCAGATTATGAGCTTTACGATTGCCTACTCGGTTTTTGTCAGCGATGAAATTGGCGATAAGACGATTAACCGACCGATACCGGATCGGGTCGTCAATATCTGCGAACTGGCCCTTAATTGGGCAAGGTTACGGCGAAAAGCGAATACTGATAAAAAAGTTGCCATCCTCTTTCATAATATGCCACCCCGAAATGATATGATCGGCTGCGCCTTTGGTCTGGATACCCCCCAAAGCGTTTTTGATATCGTTAAGGCGCTGGTGGCCGATGGAATTATAACCGAATACGACTTTGACAGCGGCGACGAGATCATTCAAAAAATAATCGGAGCGGTCAGCAACGATACCCGCTGGTTATCGGCCGAACAGGCCATTAGGCGCAGTGTGGCGGTGATTGACAAGCATGACTACCAGCCCTGGTTCAAGGCGCTGGAGAGCAAGGCCCGGGACGAGATGATCCGGGATTGGGGCGATCCGCCCGGAGAAAACATGGTCTTTAAGGATCAGATGCCGGTGCCGGGAATTCTCAATGGCAACATATTTATCGGCCTTCAGCCGGCTCGGGGCTATGAGGACAAGGCCGAAGAGGTTTATCACAGTACCGATATTGTGCCGCCCCATCAGTATATTGCCTATTATAAATGGCTAAAAAACGGTTTTAAGGCTGATGTGGTTATTCATGTGGGCACCCATGGCACCCTGGAGTGGCTGCCAGGCAAAGAAATCGGATTGTCTGCAGCTTGTTATCCTGATATTGCCATTTCTAACCTGCCCCATCTATACCCTTACAGCATTACCGTCGAAGGTGAAGGCATCCAGGCCAAGCGGCGTTCTTATGCGGTTCTTCTGGATCATCTGATTCCCTCCATGGCACAGAGCAGCAGCTATGACGAGATGGAAGAGCTGGACGACCTGATCAAACAATATTACCGGGCAGTTAGCACCGATCAGGGAAAAACCGCCTTTGTTCAGAAAAACATCGAAACCATTGTGATTGAGCAAAATTATCTCGCTGACTTAAATATCAGTCAGGAAGAGATGGAAACAGATTTTCCAGCGTTTGTAGAAAAACTCCATACCTGGGTGGAAAGCATTAAGAATACCCTGATTAAAGACGGACTCCATATTTTTGGACAGGTGCCGCAAGCGGAACGGCTTTATCAGTTGGTTTGTGCCCTTCTGCGGTTATCAAATGGAAAGATCCCTTCATTAACCCAGGCAACCGCCAAAGCGATGGGGATGGATTATGAATTTCTGAAAAATGATCCCCAGCATCGGGATGACGAAGGGGTCACTAACTTGATGAGATTTAATGAGATTGAAGCAAGCAGTCGGGAGCTGGTTCGGGACTACTTGCAACAGAAGGTCGAATCAGACGCCATTGACGACCACCTCAAAAATTACTTTAAAGCAGCTAATCCGGCGGATCTGGTTGATTTAAAAACGGTTTTCGAATTTATGCAAAGCACCCTGATGCCAAAGCTTAAGGCTACCACTGATGAAATGACCCATCTGGTCAAGGGCGTCAATGGTGAATTTGTGCCGCCCGGGGGATCGGGAGCGCCCACCCGGGGAAGAGTCAGCATTCTGCCCACCGGGCGCAATTTCTATGCCATTGATCCGGCGGCGGTGCCGACCCGGGCCGCCTGGGAGGTTGGTAAACAACTTGGTCAAAAAATGATCGACCGCTATTTAGAAGACGAAAAGTGTTATCCGGAAACCATGGTGATTGTGGTCTATGCCGGCGAAACCATGAAGACTTCCGGTGATGATATTGCTGAAGTCTATTATCTGCTGGGAGTGAAGCCTAAGTGGCTGGAAAACTCAGACCGGATGATTGGGCTGGAGGTCATCCCTACTTCCGAACTGGGCCGCCCCCGGGTGGATGTAACGCTGCGGATTTCCGGGCTGTTTCGTGACACCTTTCCCAATCTGATTGAATCGGTGGAAGAGGCGGTTAATTTGGTGGCCAGTCTGGATGAAAGCGATGAAGAAAACTTCATCAAACGTAATTTCCAAAAAGAGGTAAGAGAGCTGATTCAAAACGGTGCCAGCATCGAAACCGCCCAGGAAGAAGCGGGGATGCGGATTTTTAGCGATCCCCCGGGAACCTATGGTGCTGGGGTGACCCAATTGATTAATAGCAAGAACTGGGAAGACTTTACAGATCTGGGCAAGATCTATACTTTCTGGGGTGGTCATGCCTATGGCAAAAAAGTTCATGGTAAACGCGTCACCGAGGTTTTTGCCCGAAGACTGTCTAAGGCGCAGATTACCATTAAAAACGAATCTTCGATGGAAATTGACATGTTAGAAAGTGACGATTTTTACAATTATCATGGTGGCCTGATTGCGGCGGTTCGTACTGCCTCCGGGCAGAAGCCCCACTCCTATTGCGGGGATAGCAGTGATCCTGCTCGGGTTGCGCTTAACAATGTCAAAGAACAAACCGCCAAAATCATGCGCTCGCGGATTCTAAATCCCAAGTGGTTTGACGGGATGAAGGAACATGGCTACAAGGGTGCCCAGGAGATTTCGGGAATGGTGGATTTCGTCTTTGGCTGGGATGCCACCGCAGATATTGTGGAAGACTGGATGTATGAAAAAATAACCGGAAATTTCCTCTTCAATGATGAACGCCGTGAATGGATAAAGGACGTCAATCCCTGGGCCATCCAGAACATGACCGAACGGCTGCTGGAGGCGGCTCAGCGCAGGATGTGGGAGGCAAAAGCCGAAAGTCTGGAAAAACTGCGGGAGATTTATATGGAGATTGAGGGGGATCTGGAAAACTTCAGCGAATAAAAAGGAGGGCGATAAATAGAAAAATGGGTTATCGTGATTTGGTTTGCGAAGGATTAAGAGGAAGGGTAAAAATGCTGGATATTATTAATTTAAAAAAAGGATATAAAAATGTTGCGGCCGTTGATGGACTGGATCTGAAAATAAAGGAGGGCGAATTTTTCGGCCTCCTGGGTCCGAATGGTGCCGGAAAAACAACGACGGTTCGAATGATCAGTACCTTGACACCGAAAACAAGTGGAGATATTGTGATTAACGGTGAAAGTATGGATCGGAATCTGACCTCGATTAAGGCGAAAATTGGGGTGGTGCCGCAACAGAATAACCTGGAAAATGAAATGTCGGCCTGGGAAAACCTGGAAGTCCATGGCATCCTCTATGGGATGAATAAAGAAAAAAGACGAAAAAAGATCGCCGAAATGTTGGAATTTACCGAGTTGACCGATCGAAAAGATGATGTGGTTAAAAACTATTCTGGCGGAATGAAGCGAAAGCTGATGATTGCCAGGGCATTACTGCATGAACCGGAACTGCTGCTATTGGATGAGCCGACAGTCGGACTTGACGCAGCGGCCAGGAGAAAAATGTGGGATCTGCTAAAGCGTTTAAAATCCAATGGATTGACGGTGTTGCTGACCACCCATTATATTGAGGAAGCGGAAGTCCTATGCGACCGGGTTGGTTTGATTGATAAAGGAAAACTATTGCAGTTGGATACGCCCCTTAATCTCATTGAAGCAGTCGGTAAGGTCACCGTGGAGTATTTTGAGAATGGTGAAACCCATGAAGAATTTTTTCCCACCCGCGAAGCAGCCAATCGCTATGCGGGGACATTGGAAGGGAATGTGCGTGTGCGTCCCTCCAATCTGGAAGATGTCTTCCTGAAATTTACAAACAGAAGGGTGGAATCATAATGAATGGACTATACGGTATCCTCTGGCAGGAATTTGTTGTCTTTAAACGGAAATTTATGGGGACGACCATCAGTTTTCTGATTTCACCAATTTTATATCTGGTGGCTTTTGGCTGGGGACTGGGCAGTGGGGTGGAGATCGATGGGGTGTCCTATATGGCTTTTATTATTCCGGGGATCATTGGCATGAATACAATGATGACCAGTTTTAGCAATACTGCTAATAACATCAATATTTCGCGGATTTTTTATAAAACCTTTGAAGATTATATGATCTCTCCAATTAATATGACCATCTTTGCCTTGGGGAAAATTATTGCCGGTGCTTTTTACGGGATCTATTCGGCAACCCTGATTATCATCATGGTATCGATTTTTACCAATGATCTGGTCATTACCCCCTATTTTATACTGATTGCGTTATTAAATTGTTTTGTTTTTTCAGCCCTGGGCTTTTTAATTGGGCTGGTGGTTAATTCCCATTCAGATATGGCCAAATTCACCAGCTTTGTGATTACACCGATGTCATTTTTGTGTGGAACATTTTTTCCCATTGATAAAATGCCGGAAATTTTGAGATGGGTTATTTATCTGCTGCCCTTGACGCACACTAATATTGCCATGCGGACATCCGGGGAAACACCGGGTCAAATGGCACTTCATGCCGGGGTCCTGGTAGCGTATTTAATCGCATTGTTTATATTGGGTGCAATTCATTGTAAAAAAGTTGAGTAAACAAAGGAGTTCAAGTGAAAAATAAAAATATTATCTATCCATTTACCGGAATTGTGAGCCAGGAAAAGATGAAAAAAGCCCTGATTCTTAATGTGATTAATCCTTTGCTGGGTGGTGTTTTGATCCGCGGGGAAAAAGGGACCGCCAAATCTACGGCGGTTCGGGCGCTGGCTGATTTATTGCCAACCCGAAGCCAGGTGGATGGTTGTGCCTTTGGTTGTGATCCCCGGGAACCAGCCAATATGTGCAGTGACTGTCTGGAAAAATACCAGTATCAGCAGACCTTTGTGGAGGTTTTTGGCCGTATGAAGGTGGTGGATCTGCCGGTCAGTGCCACTGAAGACCGGGTGGTGGGGACCCTGGATATTGAACATGCCATCAAAAAAGGCGAAAAGAAGTTTGAACCGGGGATTCTGGCGCAGGCTAATCGGAACATTCTTTATGTCGATGAGGTGAATCTGCTGGATGATCACATCGTCGATGTGTTGCTGGATTCAGCGGCCATGGGTGTCAATACCATTGAGCGGGAAGGGGTGTCTTTTTTTCATCCTTCCCGGTTTATTCTGGTGGGTACCATGAATCCCGAAGAAGGGGATTTAAGACCTCAACTGCTGGATCGGTTTGGGATGGTGGTGGATGTGATCGGTGAACGAAATCCTGAGCAGCGGATTGCGGTCATAAAAAACAGACTGGCTTATGAACAGGATAAGGAAGCCTTTGCCAACCAGTTTACGGCGGACCAGCAGGATCTGCGCGAGCGCATTCTCAAAGCCAAGAAACTGCTGGAAAAGGTCAGCTATCGTGATGAAGTGCTGGAGATGGCGGTGAACATCAGCATCGAACTGGACGTGGATGGTCATCGAGCCGATATTGCTATGATCAAAACCGCCATGACCATTGCTGCCTTTAATGGCCAGACCGTGGTTGCCTCGGCCGATATGCTAGAAGCTGCGGAGCTGGTCTTGCCCCACCGCTTGCGTCGCACGCCATTTGAAGAAGGTGTCTACAATTTTGATAAGGTTGAGCAGATTATCAATGCCGTTGGGAGCGCTCGCGATGCCGTCGTTTAATCAGTTGCGGGACAGTGACCCCGGGAGCGTTCTGCCGAGTGGGAGGAATGCCCGATGAATAAAGGAAATCTGAAGAGTCAAGGTAAGCATAAAGCAATTGTCTATCGCTTTCCTTTTGCCGCTGTCATGGGGCAGGAAATGGTAAAAAAAGCGCTGATCCTCAATCTCATTAATCCTCAGATCGGTGGGGTGCTGCTGGCTGGGGAAAAGGGCACCGCCAAATCCACCCTGGTACGCAATCTCGGCCAGATTGCCTCGAACATGGAGGTCGTGGATTTACCTTTAAATGCCACCGAAGACCGGGTCATTGGCAGCATTGATATTGAAAAAACCATTTCTCAGGGTAAACGAGCCTTTGGCAGTGGGATTTTAAAAAAAGCCGATGGCAATATCTTATACATCGATGAGGTGAATCTGCTTAGCGAGCACATCGTTAACAGTATTCTGGAGGTGGCCGCATCAGGCGTGAATCATATTGAGCGGGAAGGAATCTCGATTGAACATCTCTCCCGGTTTGTGCTGATTGGCACCATGAATCCCGAAGAAGGCTTTTTACGGTCGCAGTTTCTGGATCGGTTCGGACTTTATGTGGCGGTGGAGGGGTCGAAAAATCCGGTTGAGCGGAAAGAAATTGTCAAACGGCGTCTGGCTTTTGAACACAATACGGCTGGCTTTATCAAAGTCTGGGAAGGTGATACTGAGATGCTAAAAAACCAGATCCAGGAAGCCAGAAAGAATCTGGCAGCGGTAAAAATATCCGAAACGGTTTTTATGCTGACCGCCGATATTGTCAACAAGGCCTATTGCGCTGGCAACCGGGCGGAGCTGGTGATGATTGAGACCGCCAGAGCGCTGGCTGCGCTGGCGGGACGTCAGAATGTCAACATTGACGACATCAAGGAAGCCGCTGAATTGGCGCTGCCCCATCGCAAACGGGAAAAGCCCAATGATCCCCAGGAACCACAGCCAGATGATCAGAGTGATGAAGCGCCGGAGGAGCAATCAGCAGAAAATCAGCAAGATGACCAGGAAGATGAACAGAGTGATGTCGGCGATGACAGCGAAGATCAATCGCAGCCAGCGGCGTCGGAATATCCGGAAACTGGTGACGATGAAACGGATGACAATGATACTGATGATGCTGACAAAGAAAAGCCCGAGCCGCTGGAACAGCCGGATCTTAATGAGCTGCTGGATCAGATTGATGCCATTGGCCGAACCTTTATGATTAAAAACCTGAATATCAAAGCTGTTGACCGTAAGAAGAGAAAGGGTGAAGGCAAACGGATTAAAACAAAAACGGATGCCAAAAAAGGACAATATATCAAAAGTGCCAGTCCCCGCAATAAGATCAATGACTTGGCCTTCGATGCCACATTACGAGCAGCGGCCCCCTACCAGCGGGTTCGGGAAGATAACGGTCTGGCACTGATAATAAAAACCGAAGACCTGCGCGAAAAACTCCGGGAAAAGCGCACCGGCAGTACCATTGTTTTTGTCGTCGATGCCAGCGGTTCGATGGGTGCCAAAAAGCGGATGGAAACGGTGAAGGGCGCCGTGGTTTCGCTGCTTACCGATGCCTATCAGAAACGCGATCGAGTTGGTCTGGTTTCCTTTCGTAAAAAAGACGCCAAGGTACTGCTAAACATTACCCGCAGTGTCGATATGGCCCAAAAATGCCTGCGGGATTTACCCACCGGTGGCAAAACGCCGCTGGCTGCGGGTTTATTAAAGGGCTATCAAGTGATTAAGAACGAACAGCGCAAAAATCAGGACCTGTTGCCGATACTGGTGCTGGTTTCCGATGGCCGTACCAATGCCGCCATAATGGCGGGAAATCCCTTTACAGAAGCCCTGGAAATGGGCAGACGGATTGCCGGGGAGGGCATCCAGACGATTGTAGTGGATACCGAGGTGGATTTTATTAAGCTGGGTCTGGCCAAGCAGCTGGCCGCCGCCATGGGTGCCCGTTATTACCGGATTGAAGATCTGGAGGCTGATGTGCTGGCCGAAGCCGTCCGGGATCTTTCCAAAGAATCGTCATTTTAGGAGGAACTGTGAGCGATGAGAAAAAACAACAGACAAATAATAAGCAGATGAGTATAAATCATAGTGAGGGGACAACCGAAACGTGTCAGTCAGCTGACAAAACTGCAATCAAGAGGCATCACGATTTCGCTGATTTGAGACGGGATGGGATTTTTCATCTGGATAGCGAGGCGGTTTTTCCCGCAGTTACCAATCTATGGGAAGTGGCTGCCTTGTTTGATTCAGAAAGAAATTTATGAAAATAGATAAAATATACTGCCCGGTGTTGTTTTAATAATTGCAAAGGAAGTGTTTGTTATATCAAAAGATATCGTGTCGATTGTACTGTGGACTACTGGTCGCTGTAATCTAGCCTGTCAATATTGTTATGCCGGTTCAACTCATTTAAAAGAAGATATGTATTTCGAGACAGCGGTTCAGACTTTGGATCTGTTTTCAGATCAACCGATGAAAATTCAGTTTGCCGGGGGAGAGCCGCTGCTGAACTACCCGTTGATCTGTCAGGTCGTTGCCTATGCGAAAGCAAAAAATTATAAAGCCAGCTTTCAGATGCAGACCAATGGCACTGGCATTACCCCGGAAATTGCCGCGGGTCTGAAAAAAATGAAAATTGCTTTAGGGGTCAGCCTGGATGGCCCCCCGGAAGTGAATGAGTTTGCCCGGGGGAAAACCCGGGAAGTCATCGCCGGAATTGGCTGTCTGGCCGACGAGGGGATTAAAATTAACTTGAACAGCGTGGTGACCAGTCACAGCGTGATGCAGCTGCCCAAGCTGGTCAATTTTGCCTATTATCTGGGAAATGTAGGCGGAATCGGCCTCGATTTGCTCCGGGATGCTGGACGGGCCAGAAATAACCCGGATACCATCAAAAAGGCCACCCCGGAGCAATTGCAAAAGGCTCTGAAAGAGATGGCTGAAACAGCCCGGGAACTTTATCAACTGACTGATAAAAAGATCGTTATCCGGGAGATTGACGAAGCCAGACAACGGTTAAAAATGTCTTCCTGCGACAAAGCCTATTGTTATGCTTCTTGCGGCCGATCCTATGTGGTCCTGCCCAACGGCGATGTTTATCCCTGTGGATCATTGATTGATAATCCAGAATATTTTATGGGGAATGTGAAAAATCAGACGCTTACAAGCATTGCCATTGGTAGATCAGAACCGGAAGTCTGTAAAAACTGTGATTATTTTGCAATCTGTCCCGGGGGGTGTCCGTCGCGGCTGTTGATTAATGGAGAAATAGGGCAGGATGCATCTCTGGATTGCGTGCTGAAGAAGGCGGCCTTTGCGCTTGCCAGAGAATATTAGTTGACAGGGTGAAGCTGGAAATCATGATGACTCAAACTTACGCAGTATCGACTATGTTATTTTTTGGTAAGAATAATATAGCAGGTTTTCGGATCAGGGCTCAAAAGTGACATACTTTTGAATAATCGTTTTAAGTGCAGCGATCCCTTCACCGGTGAGGGCACTGACCGGATGTATATTATCCGGATGGATACCTGCGTAAGTCAGATAACGACGACTGCGTTTCAGGTCGCAGCGCTTGTGGTCGATTTTGGTGATGACTCCGATCACCGGGATGTTGTAGGTACAGACAAAATTCGGGGGCACCGAGTTTTGGTGATCGGTGCTGGAATTAATCAGAATAATCAGCCCTGAATCACAGGTCACATTGATGGCCTGGGGACGAAAACAGGGCAGTTCAATAAATTCACCGGGGGTATCAATAAAATGGTCAGAATAACTGACCAGCTGGGTTTTACCATAACTAATAAATTCATTGGTAAGTCGTTGAAATAAGGTGGTTTTACCACTACCGATCCGTCCGATCAGGGCGATCCGGTTTTTGTTACTTGCCATAAAAATCCTCCTGTTCAGGCCGAATGGACAAAACGAGCTTCGCGGCCGATGCAGGCGTCAATGGGGCAGGTTTGACATTCGCAGTAGTTTAATAAATCCTCAAAAAGAATGCCAGAAGAACTGTATAGCGGGCGCATGGTGGAGTGAATGGTTATTTCCAACCCGATGCTTTTGGTAGTGTTACCGAAGGTATTGAAGATGATTTGATTAGCCTCTATCGACCAGTCTGGGATCAGCCCAGGATTAACCATCGCGATTTTTTTTAAGTCATATTCCTGTAGAACTATTTTTTTCAGATGCTGCATCGCCGCAATAATAATCGGCAGTTTAAGAGAATTCGCTAAATATTTTTCGGTTTGAGTGAGATCGGCCGGCATTTCACCAATGGTCAGCAAATATAGAAAAACCCTTTGGTTGTTTGAGAAGAGGTGCTTCAGCATTTTGCTTTTATAAGCCTGACCACCGATAAGAATCGAGTTGCCGGTTGTAATTTCTACCGGACACTCTTTCAGGATAGCCATGGGTTTAAACCACTTGTTCAAAAGATCCACAGCATGAAGGTATTCATGATAGGATGGGGATTTCGTCTCAAGGGGCTTCTTACCCAGCAACTTTTCAATATCCGTGCCGATGGGAATCTTTTTGATGACAATTTCTTTCATTTTTTCCTCTTTTCTTGAGTTATCGTTTTTTCATTTCTGCAAAAAAAACAAAAAAACCTTTTCAAAAAAAGGTTGGTAAATGCGGTGAAGTTTCCATGACGTCGATGATCCCATAGAATTGGCAACGCGTCATTTCGTTCTATTCTCACATCGTGCAGCCTTCTTTGAAGCTTCAAACAGATTATACTTTTACAAAAATATCCTGACTTGGAGGGACATTCTGCACCCAGCCTTCTCGGTTTAAGCCAATGGCTGATTGCGCCCATATTCTCCTTACAGTAGCAAAGAAACTGTCGCGGATTTTCACCGCGTTCCTTTTGTAAATGCAATTTTCACATTTATTATAGCCTAAACGCTGGGCCGAATCAAGCAAGATATAATTTTTGAATGACGTGAAATAATTACGGCTAAATGTAGGATGAATTGTAAGAGAATAAGATTCGATATAATTTTAGGCTGGAATTTTATATTTCGTGTGAGTAGTTGACATATGTCCATAACTTACTATATAATTCCAAAAATATACAAACGAAATAAAACAATACTAAAAGAAAAAGAAGAATAATGATGAAGTTAAGAAATGGCGAAAAGAAAACTATTATGGAAGCCACCACCCTGGAGCAGGCAAATGTTCTTTGTCGAGCCGGTGTAGATGGAATCCAGTTTGACAAACTGACGGTAGAAGATCTGACCGCAGCGGTTAAGCAGCTACGCAATGAATTTCCTGGTGTTGTGCTCCTGGCGGCGGGAGGCATCAATGAAACAAATATTACGGCTTATGCCAGCAACAAGGTCGATGGCATCGTGAAACCTGTCTGTAGAGTGCCAAACCCATTGATGTTGGAGTTAAGATCAGTCAATAGCATCATTTCAAGATAAAAGTTTTGTTATTTGTATCTTTTTTTTGTTATTAAACCGATCAAGAGGTAGCTATCGATTAAATTACTTATATTATTGACATATGCTATTTATGAATTATAATATTTTATAAACAGTTTCGATTATTTACGCAGTGTGAAAAAATTAAGAAAAGAGCGGTGAAATGAATATGGAAGAAAATAAGAGTCAATTGGTCAATGATTATGCGATTGAGAATTTCAAGAGTGGTTTAAACTGTGCAGAAAGTGTCTACGATGCGTTATTACGTGCTGGCGTTTTAGATGTTCCCCGGGAAACGATCGCGATGTGTACTGGTTTTGGTGGCGGCATTGGACTTGTCGGCGAAACC
>PGZR01000183.1 GCA_002841405.1 Firmicutes bacterium HGW-Firmicutes-4
CCGCAAAAGATAAAGCCGCGGTCATATTCTTTATTCTTAATCGTTTCGGCCAGGTTAAAGGCAATTTCAGGATAGTCGCAATCGTGGCTGGCGGAATACTGCAGATCGGTGATGTCGTAACCGGCTTTCTTTAAATAATTAAAAATCTCGTCCTTAAAATCAACGGCGGCATCGTCACAGTCAATAGCAATTTTCATCATCTTCCTCCTGGTATCTAAATTTGGACAGCTATTTTACATTGTGTAAAAATAACGCATTCCTTAAGGTATTTAACATGGGGATACGCTATCATTATGGCATAGATACGGGGATTTGTAAAGAATCGAAGTGGTTGAGATGCTTTGAAACAAAGTAAAAATATTGGATAAATAAGGATCAATTATAATCGATAAAAGATTCGCCAGCCAGTGACGGTTGGTGATCAGGACGAGGAGACAGGATGGAAAAGACACAACGGGTAGTCATTAAAAATAAAAACGGGGTTCATACCCGGGTGGCGGCGATGGTGGCTCGACAGGCCCAAAAATTCGAAAAAATCTGGGACTGTCAGTTATACCTGCGCCGGCTCAGTTCCCGGGATGGGGTGGCCTGTAACTCGGTGTTGCCACTGGTGTCGTTAAAAATCCGGCATGGTGAGCTGGTGGAAGTTTACAGCCCCAATCCCGGCAGTGAGGAAGCCGTGTTCAAGCTGGCTTCGTTTTTAAGTCAGACGGCAGAACTGGAGGTCCCGGATACGGAAGCGATCGACAGCATCCTTCAGGAGAATACCCTGGCCAGCGAAAAGATTTTTGAAAGCATCAACAATGGCCTGATTGCCATGGACAGTCATGGCATTATCAATATTTTTAACCGCGCAGCGGAAGAAATCACCGGCGTCAAAGCGGCCGATATTATCGGCAAAAAAGCGGATGAATGGGTGCCCAATTTTAATTTAAATGATTTGTTGGCATCAAAAAGAGAAAATCTTGGTTTGAAGCATAAAATTGGTAAAAAATGGGTAATAACCAATAAGAGTCCGATCATCGTCGCTGACGAGGTCATTGGCGGGGTGGTAGTTTTTCAGGATATCTCTCAGATTGAAGAGCTATCTGGGGAATTGCATTCGGTCAAGGAGCTGAAAGAAAAGCTCAATAACATTCTCGAAACCGTCGATGACGGGATCTGTATGATCAATCATGCCCGGGAAGTAACCTATGTCAATCATCCCTTTGTCAAGATGTTTAAAAAGGAAGGAACCCAGGTGTTGTCCCGGAAAATTCAGGATCTGTTCGCCAAAGAAAAGTTCGGCGAAACTTTTTTTGCCGGTCAGGGCGAGCTGATTATCACCAACAGCGACAACCGCGAATTTATTATGACAGCCCGGCCGATTATTATCGAACAAAAGTTTCGCGGCAATGTGATTGTCGCCCGGGAGCTGACCGAGATCGCCCAGCTGGCCGACCGGATTGAGCTGCTCTCCGAAAAAGCCCGCTTTCTTCAGGAAGAGCTGGCTAAAAAAGAAGATTTGAATCCCTCCTTTAGTAACATCATTGGCAAGAGCGGGGCCCTGATTGAAAGTCTGACGGTGGCCTCAAAGGCGGCTCGAACCGATGCGGCGGTGTTGATCCGGGGCGAAAGCGGTACTGGCAAAGAGCTGGTGGCCCGGGCCATTCACCGGGCCGGAGCCCGCCACAAAAAGCCCTTTGTCGGCATGAATTGCGCCGCGATCCCCTCCAATCTGTTGGAAAGCGAACTGTTCGGTTATGAAAAAGGGGCCTTTACCGGGGCATACAAGGAAAAACGGGGCAAATTCGAAATCGCCAGCGGCGGGACGATTTTTCTCGATGAAATCGGTGATATGGACAAAGCCATGCAGGCCAAACTGCTGCGGGTCCTCCAGGAACAGGAGATTGAACGGATTGGCGGGGCCCACCCGATTAAGATTGATGTCCGGGTGATTGCCGCCACCAACAGTCCCCTGGAAGCGATGATGAAAGAGGGCAGTTTCCGGCGTGATCTGTATTACCGTCTGAATGTCATTACCGTGATGCTACCACCGTTGCGTCAGCGTAAGGGGGATATCCCACTGCTGGTGGAATACTTTACCGAAAAAATCAGCAAAAAATATGATCTGCCCCGCTGTGCCATGACTAAAACGGCCTTGAGCGCCCTGGAGCAGTATCACTTCCCGGGCAATGTCAGAGAGCTGGAAAATATGATTGAAGGTGGCATGACCCTGTCCAATAGCGACTGGATTACCCTGGCGGATTTACCGGGTTATTTATGCGATGAAATCGGGGTCGTGCCAGTCGCGAAAAGTCCCTGCTGGGGCGATGGGGATAATCTCCCCACATTTGCCGAGATGGAGCGGGAGCTGATTGCCCGGGCGTTGGCTAAACACGGCAGCTTTCGTCAGGCTGGTTTGGCTTTGGGACTGGATCACAAGACTATTTCCGCCAAAGCCCGGAAATACCACCTGGGCTAGGCTGCGATTGGCACGAAAATTGCGTTCTTATTCTATTTCAGATAACACATAACGAGATGGAGGAAAAGTATGACAGGTGTAATTATCGTATCCCATAGTGAAAAGTTGGCCGAAGGGCTGCGCGACATTGTCATGGAAATGAATGATGGCAGTGTCGCTGTGATTGCTGCTGGCGGTGCCGACGACGGTCGGATTGGCACCAATACCACGAAGATCAAAAATGCCATTGAGAGCCTGGCTGAACGGGACCATATCCTGATCTTTGTCGATCTGGGCTCGGCGGTGATCTGTAGTGAAACCGCCATCGAAATGCTGGAGGATGAAGCGCTTCAGGCCAAGGTCCACATTGTCGACGCGCCGCTGGTTGAAGGGGTGATCGGCGGGGTGATTCAGGCCACCATCTGCAATGAGCTGGAAAAAATTATCGCCACCGCCAAAGAAGGGGCGACTCTGAGAAAGGTTCACTAAAAGGTCTATTGATTGGGAAAATTTCCCCGTTTGGGGAAATAACACCCGTAACATAGAAAACGCAAGCTGGTCATTGGCTTTATGAGTGGGTTTCACTCTGGCATGGTTCTTGCGTTAAGAAAACGTATACAGAAACCGATTCAAACAAATAATTTTAGGAGGAAGAAATGAAACGATTAATCAATGATCCCTATGATGTAGTAGAAGAAATGCTGGCCGGTTATGTAACCGCCCACAA
>PGZR01000184.1 GCA_002841405.1 Firmicutes bacterium HGW-Firmicutes-4
ACAACGATAAATGTTTATGATATACTCATTAAGTTATTACCATTCACTTAGTTTTTTGACACTCCAACAAAATACTCGGTCTATGGCTAAATTAAAAAAACAAGGAGATTTTAAATGATTAGTAAAGAATTAAAAGCACAGGTAGTCGAAGACTACAAAACACACGAAGGTGATACTGGTTCACCAGAAGTACAAATTGCATTGTTAACAGCACGAATTAATGATCTTAATGGACATCTTCAAATCCATAAAAAAGATCATCACTCGCGACGCGGTCTGCTGAAACTAGTTGGACAGCGAAGACGATTATTAACTTATCTGAAAAACAAAGATATCAATCGATATCGTGAACTAATCCAAAGATTAGGCTTAAGAAAATAATTTAGGGCGGAGTATTCCGCCCTTTTTTTTTACCTGAAGGTCATCAATCTCAATGCGGGTAACCGTATCCTGACAATTGCGACCTTACACCAGATGGGGTCCCAAAAACACTTCTGGTGATTATAAATAGAAAGCGAGAAAAAAATGAATATTTTTGAAACTCAATTTGCGGGACGACCGCTCCGCGTGGAGATTGGCGAGGTCGCACTACTAGCAAAAGGCGCAGCCATGATTAGATATGGCAAAACAGAAATTCTAGCAGTTGTTTCGGCAGCCAAAAAACCTAAAGACGGCATGGACTTTTTCCCATTAAGCTGTGACTATGAAGAAAAACAATATTCGGTCGGAAAATTTCCCGGCGGTTTTATAAAACGTGAAGGTCGACCAACCGAACGTGCCATTTTAAATTGCCGTCTGATGGATCGCCCGATCCGACCGTTGTTCCCCAAAGGCTTTAGAAATGAAGTTCAGGTTATCGCAACAGTGATGTCGGTGGATCAGGATAATGCCCCTGAAATCGCAGCGATGATCGGTGCCTCTATAGTTTTATCAATTTCAGATTTGCCGTTCAATGGTCCTATTGGCTCGGTTGCCATCGGTCTGATTGACGGTGAATACATTGTCAACCCAAATGAAGAACAACGAGCGATTAGTGTTCTTAACTTAATTGTATCAGGAACCAAAGATGCGATCATGATGGTTGAGTCTTCTTCCAATGAAATCTCTGAAGCAGCGATGCTGGAAGCGATTTTACTGGCACATGAAGAAATAAAAAAACTGGTTGCTTTCCAGGAAGAAATCATCGCTGCCGTTGGTAAGGCCAAAGCTGATTATCCGATTTTTGCGCCATCAGAAGAAATCAAAGCTGAGATCATCACGTTCCTCGGCAGCCAACTAAGTGATGCCGTTAAAACGCCGGACAAAATGGAACGACTTGACAACATTGAAAAAATAAAAGAGCTGGTTAAAGAGCACTTCTTAGAAATTTATCCGAATCAAAAAATAGAAATTGACGATGTGATCAGTTCACTGGTTAAAAAAGAAATTCGCCGCATGATTCTTGAAGACCGGATTCGTCCGGATAATCGGAAAATGGACGAAATTCGTCAGATTACCGCCAAAATCGACTTTTTGGAAAGACCCCACGGCTCCGGATTATTTACCCGGGGTGAAACTCAGGTTCTTTCGGTTGTCACCCTGGGTGTGCTCGGTGATGTCCAAAAACTGGATGGTTTATCCAATGAAGACTCTAAACGCTATATTCACCATTATAACTTCCCATCATACAGTGTTGGCGAAGCCCGACCATCACGTGGTCCCGGCCGTCGTGAAATCGGACATGGTGCCCTGGCTGAACGGGCGCTGATTCCGGTGCTGCCATCTGAAGATGAATTCCCTTATGCAATTCGGGTCGTTTCGGAAGTATTAAGCTCTAATGGTTCAACCTCTCAAGCCAGTGTTTGCGGTAGTTCGCTGTCACTGATGGCCGCCGGGGTGCCGTTAAAGGCGCCAGTTGCCGGGATTGCCATGGGTCTGATTAAAGAAGATGATAAACTGGCGATTCTGTCTGATATTCAGGGCATGGAAGATTTCCTGGGAGACATGGACTTCAAGGTGGCCGGAACCGCTGATGGTATCACTGCCATCCAGATGGATATTAAAATCGATGGCATCAACAAACAGATTTTAACCGAAGCGCTGGAACAGGCCAGAATTGGCCGACTGCATATTCTGGGGATTATGAATCAAGAAATTGCCGAGTCCCGCAAGGACTTATCACCCTATGCCCCACGAATCATTATTTTCCAGATCAAACCGGATAAAATCCGCGACGTCATCGGTTCTGGCGGTAAGGTCATTAACAAGATTATTGATGACACCGGGGTTAAAATTGATATCGAAGATGATGGCCGAATTTTCATTGCGTCTGTTGATACCGAATCCGGTAACCGGGCCAAGGAAATTATCGAGAACATCGTCAGAGAAGTTGAAGTAGGCGAAGTCTTAACCGGTAAGGTTGTCCGGATCATGAATTTTGGCGCCTTTGTTTCTCTGCCAGGCGGTAAGGATGGTTTAGTTCATATTTCTAAATTAGCCAACGAACGGGTCAACGCGGTTGAAGATGTGGTTAAAATTGGCGATGAAGTAACCGTTAAGGTTATGGAAATTGACGCACAGGGCCGTATCAATCTTTCCCGAAAAGCAATGCTGCCAAAGGAATAAACATGATCAAGAATTATTCGATAAAAATACTTAACCAGTCGCCGTTTCCGTTGCCAGAATATCAGACCATTGGTTCTGCTGGCGTGGATTTGCGAGCAAATCTTGAGGCGAAAATGATTGTCATGCCCCATAAGGTTTACCAGATCCCCACCGGTATTTTTTTAGAAATGCCGATTGGTGTTGAAGCGCAAATTCGCGCTCGTAGCGGATTGGCGCTAAAACACGGGTTATCGTTGGTCAATGGGGTTGGCACCATCGATGCTGATTATCGTGGCGAAATTAAGATAATTCTGATAAACTTATTGGATAAACCTTATCAGCTGGAACCGGGCGAGCGCATTGCTCAAATGGTTTTTGCCGAGTATGTCAAAGCCGATTTTATGGAAGTGTTCAGCACGGAGGAATTGGCTAGCAGCGAACGTGGCGATGGCGGCTTTGGTCATTCCGGAAAATAGTCCGCTGCGGATAATTAAAAGTAAGCTAAAGTCATGAACCTTCATTGATTGCTGCACCGCTTTCCAATCTTATCTTTATAACACAATCTCAAGGTGCAGGTTTACC
>PGZR01000038.1 GCA_002841405.1 Firmicutes bacterium HGW-Firmicutes-4
TAAGGCAACGAAAGTTGCCAATCGGCATTTGACCTAGCTGTCCGTATGGCATTCAATTTCTTTATCACCGAGTTAAATCTGATAAAGAAATGGTCAAAATAATTCTTTGCTACATTCATAAACATTGCTTATGAATACGCCAAATAGACGTAAATCTATTCCTATCATTCGTTTCGAATTGTACTATAAAAGATTGTCAAAATCAAGAAATATTTGCAAATTTAACCATTTTCTAACATAATCCTAAGACTCTTTAAGGGCTTTTCAGAAATCGTCAGACCCTTTTGAAAAAGTTGATCTCAACGTATTTAAAGCATCCCCGTAATCAAATTCATGGATCTGTTTTTCCAGCTCAACTCCCATGTCTTCCAGCGTCACTATGAGCAGGTCTTTGTGCTCCTCAAATAAATCATAGGCCTCCGTGTCGTTATTTGCCAGCAAAACGGCCAATCGGTTCAGAATTGCCTCGACTTGAGCCCTGTCCTTTTCCTCTTTTTGGGGATTTCCAGGGGCAATCCTTTCTTTCGGTAAAGCATCTGCAAAACGGCTTATTTCGACAACAAAATTATTCGCCAGTTTTTTAAGTCGATCTTTTCCCGAGCCGATCCTGACCGCCTGTTCCAGTTTCGCCGCCAGCTCCTGTATTTTTATAGCCCCCAGATTTCCCGCCACGCCCTTGATGGAATGAACCGTTTGCATGATACTGTGATAGTTTTCGGCGGTGGTTTGCTTTAAAATATCAGTCGCTGCGGTTTCACATTTTTGGCTAAACTGCCGGATCAATCGCAAATAAACCGCACTATCGCCACCCACCATTCTCAGACCGTTTTCGACATTCAACCCCTCCACCTGCCGTAGCGCTTTTAAACAGTTCTGTTCTTCCGGTGCCGCAGCTGTATGCCTGATCTGACCATTTTGCCTGTCATATTGAGGCGTTTCTTTGTTATCTGAGCCGTTTTTTCTCACCGGCAACCACTTGATCAAGCACTTGTATAAAATCTCCGGTTCCACCGGTTTGACCAGATGATCATTCATCCCTGCTTCGATACATTTACGCCGATCTTCTTCAAAGGCATTGGCGGTCATCGCTAAAATAGGAACCGCTTCCCAACCTGGCAAAGCCCTGATCAGGGCGGTTGCCGCCAACCCATCCATGACTGGCATCTGGACATCCATTAAGATCAAGTCAAATTTAGTCTCCGCAACTTTACTGATGGCTTCCTGTCCATTTTCGGCCACTGTTATCTTAAACTTAAAGGGCTCCAGCAGCTGCCCGACGATTTCCTGATTAATCTGATTGTCTTCAACAACCAGTATTTGCATCTGCCCATAATCCTTTAATCGATCCTCCAGCGCTTTCAGGGACGACGGTATTTTAGATTCGATTTCGTTATTCAGCAATTCCATTAAGGCGTCATTGAGGGTTGACGGTGTCATCGGTTTAACCAGAATCCGGCTGATGCCAGCCCGCTGGGCCTCTTCATAGGATATCTGGTTCCCATATCCGGTTATCAGATAAACCGTCGGCATGGTTTTCAGCTCCATTGATTGCAACATTAGTGCTGTGTCAATACCATCCAGAACCGGCATTTTCAGGTCCATAAATACCAGTCGATAAGGATTCATCCCCTGGTCTGCTTGGGTCACTGCCGCCAGTCCTTCCATGCCAGAACTGACCGCATCACACTGGATTCCAAAATCAGCCAGCATCGTGATCATCAGTTCCCGGGCTTCTTGCATATCATCGATCACTAAAACCCGCACTTCCTTGGAGGACTTAATGCTGATTCTATTTTTGGGCATTGCGGTTGATATTTCAAAAGGCAGTTCAAACCAGAACCGACTTCCTCGACCCAACTCGCTGTCAACCCCTATTTCGCCACCTAAGAAATTGGCCAGACGGGAACTGATCGCCAACCCCAGACCAGTTCCACCATAAAGACGGGTCATCGATTCATCGGCCTGGACAAAATCCTGGAACAGATTTTTCATTTGTGCTGTTGACATGCCAATTCCGGTATCCCACACTTCAAATCGCAAGCGGATATGCTTGTGTTCCTGTTTAATGATTCGAGCAATGATTTTAATGCTCCCTGTTTCGGTAAACTTCACCGCATTGCTCATTAAATTAAGTAAAATTTGGCCAAAACGAACCGAATCGCCCCGTAAAACCGTGGGAATATGGTCCACATCGACTAATAAATCGAGATTTTTTTTGGCCGCTTCATCACCCAAAATATTGCATACCCTGTCGATTTCCCGGGTCGGTTCAAAATCATGGGTATCCATTTGCATTTTTCCGGCTTCAATTTTTGAAAGATCCAGTACATCATTAATGATCTGCAACAAGTGATTGGCTGCCTCAGTCAGCTTGTCAATCTGTTCCTCCTGACGCATGGTCAGGGGATCACGCTTGATCAGGTGGGCAAGTCCGATGATGGCATTCATCGGTGTTCGGATTTCATGACTCATATTTGATAAAAAAGAGCTTTTGGCCTGATTGGCAGCTTCTGCCTCAAGCTTTGCCATCTCCAATTCGGTGGTGCGGGAAAAAACCATTTCCTCAAGATGTTTTTGATAGGTCTCCAGTTCTTCCAGATAGTTCATCTTTTCGGTTACGTCCTGAACCGTTCCCCAGCTGGCGATCGGTTTGCCCTCATGATCACACTCAAATTGCGATCGTTCTTCCACCCAGCGTACTTCTTTGCCAGATAAAATACGATGAAGTACGGTAAACGACTGACCTTCCTTTACCTTTTCTGCCCAGGTATCAATCATTTTTTTTCGATCATCCGGATAGACAAAATCCATATAGGATTCAAAAGTTTGCGGCATTCCAATTGTCACCCCAAAAATACGATAGGTTTCATTGGACCAGATCAATTTGTTTGCTTTAATATCGAAATGCCAGTGTCCTGTTTTCGAAACCTCCTGAGCCCGATTTAAGAACGCTTCATTTTGTCGCAATGCCTGGGTTATCTCCATTCGTTCCCGATTTAAAAAGGCTGTTCCGATCTGATCGGCAACATAACAGCCAAAAGTAATTTCCTCACTTCCCCATTCATGATTTTTGTTTACATGCATAAAGCCAATCGAACCAATCGCCTTCCCATTACATAAGACACTGCAAACCAGCAGGGTCGTTCCGCCCAATGGTTTCATATAAGCCTGCCAGTAGTCTTTTTCCTGGTTTTCAACCGATTTTTCGTTAATGATCATATATCGGTTGTTAATCAGATACTCAAAGGTCAGCGGCTGATCGACTCTGTTCATGGTCATTTTTTTAGTATGGGTTTGTTCTTTTTTCACATAAAGATCCAGGCATTCCATCATCGTCATTTCATCATTATATTGCCAGATAGAAACCCGGTCCGTTTCCAACCGATTGCCCAGAAGCTCTGTTATTTCTTCCGCAAATCGCTCAATTTCGCCATTGATTCCAGACTCCATCTGGCTGATTTCCCGAATCAGCTCAGTATGAAGATAGAGTTGGTCGACAATAAATTTTTGCTCAATTTCACGTTCTGCAAAACGCTCTTCCAACATTTTTCGAGCATTTTTAAGGTCCTGTTCCATCTGATAGCGCTCAGAAATATCCCGAATTACCTCAACAAATTTTTCACTTTCGGCCAGCCAGCTCATTCGGCATTCAAAATGATGATTTCCATCCGCATAGGGTAAATCATACTCAAAGGTCTGCATTTGACCACTCGTTCTGGCCATTGCCATGGCATCTGTAAAAGCATTGTTGATGTCCGGCGGCAATACGCTGTTGATTTTTTTATTTAAAAAAACTTCCGGTGGGATGTAGAGATCCGATGTTTTTTTTGCCCGGTATTCCAGAATAACTCCCTGGGCATCTGTTAAAAATAAAATATCCGGGACAACCTTAAAATACGCTTCCAGGATTCGATCAATCTTTGAGGCTCGTTCTTCACTTAAATGTAATTCTGTCACGTCTTGAACCACACCTTCAATTTGAATAATCTGGCCATTTTCTGAAATCGGAATGCCAACAGTACGAATCCATTTCGTTGTTTTCTTTTCTGTGGTTATCTCCAATTCCATTTCAAAAGACTCTGCTTTTTCAATTGCATCCTTCAAGCCTTCCCGATATCGGTCGATATCACGACTCTGAAAAAAATGGTTTGGCTCCAGCACTGACGGAATTTCCCCCGGTTCCAAATCAAAAATATGAAACATTCCCTGGCTCCATTGGCTTGTCATGGTGGTTATATCAATTCGCCAGCTTCCGACCTTTGTCAATCGGGATCCCAATTCCAATAATTTATTCTGCTGTACCAACCAAGAATTGTCCTGTTCCATTTTATAACTCACCACCCTTCGCTTCCTGGCTTTTAATTTTTGTTCGCCGCTGTCCGATCCTGACACAAGACCTGTCTGAAAGCCTTAATTTCTGTTTCAAAAGCATCCACCACATCCGGATCAAACTGCAAGCCTTTCTGCTCTAAAATATAGTCCACCACCGCATCCATGCTCCAGGCTTTTTTATAGGGCCGTACCGTAGTAAGAGCATCAAATACGTCAGCGAGTGCCATAATCCGTGCCGAGATGGGAATTTCATCACCATACAGTTCTTCCGGATAACCTTTGCCATCCCATCGTTCATGATGATAATTCATAATTCTCTCGGCCTCTTCCAAAAAGTACAGCGCTGTAATTTCACCCTGCTGATTATCTGTTTTGTTGACGGATAAAGTCTTATTGATAGCCAGACGAATGGCATTTCCGCCAATCTTACAATGGGTTTTCATTACCTCATATTCTTCATAGTCAAGCTTTCCCGGTTTTAATAAGATCGCATCGGGAATCCCAATCTTGCCAATATCATGAAGGGGCGCCGCTTTAACAATCCGTTCAATGGTATCATCGCCCAGATGGTTTTTAAATTTCTCATTTTTTTGCAATCGCTCAGCGATAATCCGCACATAGTTCTGGGTCCGCAAAACATGATTGGCGGTATCATTGTCCCGGGTTTCAACCAATTCGGCAAAAACATTCAGGGTTGTATCCTGAATCATCTGATTCTCCACCATTCGTCGTTGGACCTCAGCTTCCAGCCATTCGTTCTGATTTTTAAGCCGGTCGCGGGCTTGTTTCAGTTCCAGGTGGGCATTGACTCTGGCCAACACAATCCCCGGCCGAAATGGTTTAATAATATAATCAACTGCCCCCAGATGAAAGCCCTTTTCCTCATCAATCAGACTATCCAGGGCCGAAATGTAGATAACCGGTATTGCCAGGTTGTCCGGGTCTTTCCGTAATTCCGACAAGGTTTGATAGCCATCCATTCCCGGCATCATAATATCCATCAGAATCAGATCCGGCTTGATTCCCTTTTCAACCGCCTGAAGCAGCTCCGCTCCGGATTTATAGGCCCGAATCAAAAAAGAGGGACTCAGTAATTTTTTTAAGATCATCAAATTAATAGGTTCGTCGTCGACAATTGAAATTTCATGCTTTTTCATGCTTCCCTCTCCATAAGTATCAAAATTAAATTAAGTTTAAAACTAAATAATGAGTTTTTAACGAGTTTTCATATGTATTACCCCTGATTTTGGGAATAAAACATAATTTTATAATCCCCATAAAAAGGCCCCATAAAAATGCTCCACACTAAATCTGCAGGGTCTGCCCAGATGAGATTGCCCGGCTCAGCAGGCTGGCCCCAATATCCTGGCCAGATCCTCAAGATCGGCGGCATGAATGATCGCCAGTACCTCATCGGCTGGTAATAATTCGGTATCACCATGGGGAATAAGCAGTTGGCCATTTCTGATAATTGCCACTAAAACAGATTCGGTGGGTAGGCCCAGTTCTCTGACCGTCTTACCCACTGCCCGTGATTGTGGATGAACCTTTTCTTCTACCAGTGAAAACTGTCCCTGATTCAGCTTAAGCAGAGTCATCATATCGCCCACTGACATTTCTTCAGCCACCAGCGTTGCCATCAGCTCGGCCTGGTTCAATGCCACATCGACCCCCATTTCCGGGGTAAACAACCAGGCATTCTTGGGATTTTTAATCCGCGCCAGAATTCGCGGTACCTGATATTCCAAACGGGCAATAGTCGCTGCCACCAGATTTGTTTCATCAGCCCCTGTCACCACCGCCAGCACATCGGCCGAACGGATCCCGGCCGCTTCCAGAATACTGGGGTCGGTGCCGCTCCCCAATACCAGCACCTCTTTGGGCAGATCACATGCCAGCCGTTCCAATTGATGGGTTCGGATTTCTATGAGCTTAACCTGATGGCCGCCGTTTTGCAGCAGCGAAGTCAGATAACAGCCCACCTTACCGCCGCCTACGATTATTACTTTCATGGTCTGATATCCCCTTTCTATCCTAATCCCAACAGCGATTTAAGACGTTCGCCTGATGCCGTAGCCACTGCCAGATGGACCAGATCGCGGTTTTCAAACACCGTATTAAGCGCCGGTATCATCGAGCGGTTCCCGCGGCTGATCGATACCACGCTGACTTCACCGGGAATTGTCAATTCCCCCACCCGTCGCCCGACCAACAATGCCGGTATCTCAATTTCCATAATATCGACATCACCATTCCCAATACTCATGGCCACATTAACCGGTGCAAAACTCAGCAGATCGGCCACCCGGTTTACGCCCCAGGACATCGGATCAAAAACCTGCAGTCCCAATCGCCGATAAATCTCCGCTTTACGGGGTTCATGAAGGGCTGACACGACCCGGGGAACCCCAAAAATCTGACTGGCAATCCGGGCGGTCAGGGCATTGGCCTCGTCGTTGGAGGTCACCGCGGCCAGCGAGTCTGCCCGCTCAATTCCGGCGGCCAGCAATACATCCCGATCAAATCCTACCCCGGCGATGGTTTTTCCCTTAAAGCCGGCGCCCAAATGTTTAAAGGTCAGTGGGTCCTGATCAATGACAGTGATGTCGTGGTCACTCTGATAGAGCTTAAGGGCTAAACCCGATCCGATTCGCCCACAGCCTATTATGATGGTTTTCATTTAGCTATCCCCTTTCTCAATCTCTGTTTTATTATGTTTTTTATCCAAACGTCGTTTATCCCAGCTTCGCAGGAAGGCCTTCCGCATTTCATCAATAAGGATCACCACCGGCACCCACATAAACAGATAGGCCCATTCAATCAAGCCGATTGGGGCGGTATTAAAGATCTCGTGCAAAAACGGGGTGTAGATCAGAATACTGAAGACCGTTAGCTCACAGATGATCCCGATTAAGATCATATGGTTGCCAAACAGCCCCACCTTAAACACCGAGGCCCGTTCGGTTCGACAATTGAAAACAATCCCGATTTGGGTAACCACAATCGCCCCCAACGTCATGGTGGTGGCCATTCGGTAAATCTCGCCTGAGTCTGCCATCGGTATCCCCGGCCAGCCGTTCTGCCAGTAAAGGAAGAAAAAGGCGGACATCGCAATGGCCGATTCCATGATCCCATAGAACAGAAAGGCGCGAATGAGTAACGGTCGATTGAGCAAATGTTCCTGCTGCGATCTTGGCGAACGCTGCATCACCCCTACTTCTGGCAGTTCAACCCCCAAGGCGATGGCCGGGATCATATCGGTACCCAAATCCACCGCCAGAATCTGCATCACCGTCAGCGGCAGCGGGATCTGCCCTTTGGCGAATAAAAACACAATAAAAGGCACCGCCTCGGGGACATTGCTGTTTAAAATATAGGTGGCAAACTTACGGATATTGTTGTATACGCCCCGGCCTTCTTCCACCGCATTGACGATGGAAGCGAAATTGTCATCGGTAAGAATCATATCGGCGGCTTCCTTGGCCACATCGGTACCGGAAATCCCCATGGCAATGCCGATGTCGGCCTTTTTAAGAGCCGGTGAATCATTGACGCCATCACCGGTGACCGCCACCACATTACCCATTTCCTGAAGGGCGGTGACCACCCGCAGTTTTTGTTCCGGCGCCACCCGGGCAAAAACAATCTCTCCGGTTAGGGCTTTTTTAAGATCCTCATCATTGATTTCGTCCAGCTCAACACCAGTCACAATCCGGGGCTGAGGACTATGGATAATGCCGATCCGCCGGGCAATGCTTTCCGCCGTTAAGCCATAATCACCGGTGATCATAATAATCTTTATCCCGGCCTGATGGCATTTTTTAACCGCTGCTGCCACTTCCACCCGGGGCGGATCCGCCATCACCGTGAGCCCTAAAAAGGTCAGGTTGTTTTCAATGTGATCAGGCGTATAGTCGCTGAGGCGCTCGGGCAAACCCATCTCCTTGGTGAGAATCCGCATCGCTACCGCCAAAACCCGAAGTCCTTTGCGGGCATAGTCATCATTGGCCGCCATCACCTTCTTGCGGGTATCCTCATCCATCACCACATCTTCACCGTCTTTGAGATAATGGGTACACAAATCCAACACCTCTTTGGGTGCACCCTTGATATAGGCCAGCTTTTCCAGATCCGAGATGTCACGGGACACCTGATGAATGGTACTCATCCGCTTGCGATGGGACTCAAAGGGCAGCTCCCGCAGCCGGGGGCTGTGAGAAAGTTCCTCGTCCAGATCAATTTTACCCTTCCGGGCGGCTACCACCAGGGCGGCCTCGGTGGGATCCCCGAGAATATTCCAATGGTTTATTTCCGGGGATGGTGGTAATAACCGGGAATTATTGCAAAGACTGGCAGCCAGCAATAATGTGCGCATATCGCGGTTTTCGGTCAGCGAAATAGCGGTCTCGCCTGAACGCAGTTCGCCCTCCGGGGCATAACCAACCCCGGTTACTTTAATCTGCTGATTGACCATCCAGCAGTCGCTGACGGTCATTTCATTTTGAGTCAGGGTTCCGGTTTTATCGGTGCAGATAACCGTGGTGCAGCCCAGGGTTTCAACGGCCGACAAGCGTTTGATTAAGGCATTGCGTTTAGCCATCCGCTTAACCCCCATAGCCAGGGATAAGGTCACTGTTGGTAATAAACCCTCCGGGATAAAGGCCACAATCATCCCCATGGCAAAAATAAAACTTTCGGTAATATTGACATGGGCAAGCAGTACCGCCAAGGCAAAGAACAGGACCCCCATGCTGATCGCCATGGCTGAAACCAGCCGGGTAATCCGTCCCATTTCCAGCTGCAACGGACTGGGCACTTCGACCATGTTCTGGGTCAGATCGGCAATTTTGCCAAACTCGGTATTCATGCCGGTGGCAAATACCACCGCCTTACAGGCCCCCGAAGCCGCATTGGTGCCGGCAAAAATCAGATTGGGCTGTTCCGAACGGCTCAGGTCGGTACGCTGACCAACATCTTTGGTTTTATGGGCCGGATGGGATTCCCCGGTCAGGATCGACTGATCAGCTCTGAAATCATTGTCCTCAACCAGGCGGCTGTCGGCCGAAATCCGGTCACCCTCGGCCAAAATAATCAGATCCCCCGGTACCAGTTCTTCGGCCAGAATTTTGACTTCGGCTCCATCCCGGATCACCCGGGCATAGGTCGGCAGCAGCTGGCCCAGGGCTTCAATCGCTTTTTCGGCCTGAAACTCCTGCCAGAAACTAAAAAGTCCATTAATGACATTGACCAGCCAAATGGCAATAGCCAGTTGGGGCAGCTGGGCAATCAGGGCCACCACGCCGCCAATCCATAAAAGAATGGCCATCAGGTGGGTAAAATTGGCCAGGAACTTCCAGATCAGCGGTTTACCCTTCTTTTTTTGAATACTGTTCTCACCAAAATGCGCCAGTCGTGCTGCCGCTTCCTCAGACGTCAGACCTTGCTCACTAGTTTTCAGCTCGATGTAAACATCAGCAACGGATAAGTTTTCGATGGGTTTTTCTAAGCCTATTCCCAGCGCTTCATAATCTGTCTGCTGCATCATCAATCACCCTCTTTTTACCCACGATACTGGCTTGCCAATCAATTTTCCGCATTTTCATTCTGATCCCATCATTTTTATATTTATTGATACTTTCAACAATACCAGAACTGTATTACAATAAGCAAACCACATTGAATAATTAAAATCAAACCGAGGAGATAAGTAAATGAATAATCGCTATGAATTAAACAAAAACCTGGCCCAGATGTTAAAAGGCGGCGTGATTATGGATGTTACCACGGCTGAACAGGCCCGCATTGCCCAGGAAGCCGGCGCCTGCGCGGTGATGGCCCTGGAACGGATTCCTGCGGATATCCGGTCGGCCGGCGGGGTTTCGCGGATGAGTGATCCCAAAATGATCAAAAGTATTCAGGCCGCGGTTTCCATTCCGGTGATGGCCAAGGTGCGGATCGGTCACTTTGCCGAAGCCCAGATTCTAGAAGCCATCGAAATTGATTATATTGATGAGAGTGAGGTGCTGTCGCCAGCCGATGATACCTACCATATCGACAAAACCGGTTTTTCGGTCCCCTTTGTCTGCGGCGCCAAAGATCTGGGCGAAGCCCTGCGACGAATCAGCGAAGGTGCATCGATGATTCGCACCAAGGGCGAGCCGGGTACCGGTGACGTGGTTCAGGCGGTTCGCCATATGCGCCTGATCAACCAGCAGATCCGCACAATTCAAAACACCAGAGAAGATGAGCTTTTCCAGGCGGCCAAGGATCTGCAGGTACCTTATGAGCTGGTTCAGTTGGTCAATGAAACCGGCAAACTGCCGGTGGTAAACTTTGCTGCCGGCGGCATCGCCACCCCAGCTGATGCGGCCCTGATGATGCAGCTGGGGGCTGAAGGGGTCTTTGTCGGCTCCGGCATCTTCAAATCCGGCAATCCGGCCAAACGGGCCCAGGCCATTGTTAAAGCGGTGACCAATTATAATGATGCCAAACTGCTGGCTGAACTCTCCGAAGATCTGGGCGAAGCCATGGTGGGTATCAACGAGCAGGAAATCGACTTATTGATGGCGCAACGAGGCCTCTAATGGCGACAACCATTGGTGTATTAGCTGTCCAGGGGGCCTTTGCGGAACATATCAACGCTTTGGAGCAATTGGGTGTTCACGGCATCGAAATTAGAAAACCCGCAGATCTGACCGATCATCCCCTGGATGGTCTGATTCTGCCCGGGGGTGAAAGCACCGTTATCGGCAAACTGTTGCGGGAGCTGGCGCTCTTTGAACCCCTGAAAGACCTCATTGAAGCAGGCCTGCCGGTGCTGGGCACCTGCGCCGGACTGATTCTACTGGCGAGTAAAATTGCTGAAGATGATACCATCCATTTTGGCACGATGAATATGGTAGCCCGCAGAAACGCCTATGGCCGCCAGCTTGGCAGCTTCCAGACTGAGGCTGAATTTGATGCCTGTGGCCAAATTCCAATGGTTTTTATCCGAGCACCCTATATCGAAACCGTTGGTCACGACGTGGACATTCTGGCTCGGGTTGATCATCATATTGTGGCCGCCCGACAGGGAAACATGGTGGTGACCTCGTTTCACCCGGAGCTGACCGCAGATCTCACAGTGCATCAGTATTTTTTACGTTTAGTTCAACAAAGAATTCTTCAAACATATCTGGTGAGATGAACGATGAAATCTGGCTGCCCCAGTCATCATGATGTAAAATGGCTTCCCGGAAAGCGCCAATATATTCCATACCGTATTCATCTTCACCCATCATCGCTTCGGTGGCGAACAGCATCCCCATCATATCCTTGTTCAGCGGATCGAGTATAAAGCTGTCCATGCCGGCACACATGGCCAAAACGGCAAAGGCTTGATTGGCAATCCGGCTGACTTGCAGGTGAGTACCGCGGTGGAAATTCATTTATATGACATGCTGCATCTGTGTGATCCCAATGTCATGCGTTTTATTAAAGAACATGCGGCTGATTACAAAAAAAGAACTTAGTCGCGCTGTTATTAACAGCGCAAACTAAGTTCTTTTTTTATAGACCGCAATAATCGTCCGTCTCAATGCATATGCCGATGGTGAACGTCCGGCAGATGGCAGTGACTGTGAACCGTATTTTTGTGGGTGTGCTCATGACAATGCTCACCGGTAACCGGCGGATGATCCTCATGAAGATGGTGTGCATCATCGTGGTTATGACTATGATCGTGGGTCTCCTCAAGATGGATGTGATCATGTTCGTGATTTTCCGATAGCGCCAGCCAGGAACGAAAAAGTAATGGGTTCCTTGAGTACCAGCCAGGATATCAGCACCCCCATAAATGGGGCCGCCGCATAATAGGCACTGGTTCGGGCGGCCCCCAGCCCCCGCTGGGCTTTCACATAGAAAAAAATACTCAGTCCATAGGCCACAAAGCCTAAGGTCATGGCCAAAATAATGTAAAGCAGCGAGCCAGACAGATCGCCCCAGATAGCGGCAATCAGCAAGGCCCCCAATCCTGATCCAAAACCTTTCAGAATAACCACCTGGACCGGATCTTTGATCGATAGATTCCGGGTGCAGTTGTTCTCAAATCCCCAGCAAACACAGGACAACAGTACGAAAACCGCACCGACTGATAAATTAATCGCTGCGGCATCGGTAATGGTCAGTAAGATACTGGCTAGGGAAATAAAAGCAATGGCAATCCACATCCGTCGACCAATCGCTTCGCTAAAAAAAATCATCGCAATCATTGAGGTCGCGGCAATCTCAAAATTCCCCAGCAGCGCGGCTGTACTGGAGTTAGTCAGACTGATTCCCAGCAATAAAAAAATCGGCGCCGCAATATCCAGTAAAATCATCAGTAACACCGACGGCATTTCTTTTTTTGTGAGTCTCGCTTCTTTAGACGCGATCCGACGGGTCTTATTTAAAACCGTCAGCACGGTCATGCCCAGCCCCGCACCCAGATATAAAAGTGCGGCCAGAAACAAGGGCTGGATTTCGGTGAGCAGCAGCTTTGAGAAGGGCGCATTAATCCCAAACAGCAGCGCTGCCAGGATAGCATACACCACCGCAGTATTTTTCTTCATGACTTTTCCTCCTCATTCTGCATGTTACTGTTATCCGCCCTATTCTAACATATTTTCTTGTCCCCGGCTTAATTGATAGCCATGATCCAGCGGCCCACTGCCATGGCCCAGATCCAGATTGGCCGACAGCGCCCCAGAGACGTAATCTTTGGCTTTTTTTACGGCTGTTTCCATTTGATCTCCAGCGGCCAGATTGCAGGCTATCGCTGCGGAAAGGGTGCAGCCGGTGCCATGAGTATTGGGATTATCAATTTTAACGCCAGGAAACCAGACTTCTTTGCTGCCATTCTGATCTTTTATCAGCAGAAAATCATCGGCGCTTTCAAACAGATGGCCGCCTTTAATCAGAATGCTGCCGGCATAGGTTGTGGCAATTTTTTTGGCGGCTCTGACCATATCTGACTGGGAATGAATGCTAAATCCACACAGACATTCGGCCTCGGGGATATTGGGGGTGATCAGCACGGCCAGCGGCATCAGCTCCGTTTTTAAACTTTCAATGCTGTCATCACTCAACAGCTTGCCGCCGCTGGTGGCCACCATCACCGGATCGAGGACAATGTTTCTGGCCTGGTGCTGTTTTAGTTTTTTGGCTATGCTGCCGATAATCTCGGCGTTATAGACCATGCCGATTTTAACCGCATCGGGAAAAATATCGGTAAAAACGCAATCGATCTGGTTTTCCACAAATTCAGGCGCAACTTCAGAAATTCCATAAACTCCGATGGTGTTTTGGGCTGTTAACACCGTGATCACCGTCATTGCGTAGCTGCCATGGGCGATAATGGTTTTAAGATCGGCCTGGATGCCTGCTCCACCGCTGCAATCCGACCCGGCGATCGATAAGACTTTTTTCATGATAGCAACTCCTTAAAGCTCATAATGGTACAATCCGCAATCTTCTTGATCTCTTCCCAATCGTTTTTTGAAGCTTCATCAAAGACCCCCGCAATCTGACAGCCAGATGCTCTGGCGGCTTTGATACAATGCAAGGAATCTTCAAAAATAGCGATCTGCTGCGCCGGCAATTTCAGCTGTGCCACCGCCTGATGATAAATTTCCGGCTGACTTTTGGGTAAACCGGTCATCCCGGAAGTGAGAATAAATTCAAAATGATCCAGCAGGCCAAAGCGCCGTAGCACCAATTCGGTCAGGGTCTTGTGGGTGGCAGTTAAGATGGCCATTTTGATACCCTGGTTTAAATACTGATCCAGGGCTTCCTTGACAAAGGGTTTTAGTGCAATATGTTTGGCATAATTTTCCCGGATCATACCGTTAATTTCATCGCCGACCTGTTTTTCTGTCATGGCAACCCCGTAAAACTCAATAAAATAACGGGCCGATTCGGCAAAACTCATGATTTTAATGATCTCATTTAAATCATCCGGGGGAGCAATCCCATGTTTTTTTAAAAAATCACTGCCGATATTTTCCCAGGCCGGCATCGAGTCAATCAGGGTCCCGTCGAGATCAAAGATCATCCCTTCCACCTTCATAGTTGCCTGGTTCATGGCCTTGTCATCGCCTCGGAAAGACTTCGCAGCGCCTGAGTCGCACGGATGATATCGGCTTTCGCAAAGATCGCCGATACCAGCGCTACCCCGTCCACCCCGGTACCTTTTAAAGAATGAATATTGGTTTCATTGAGCCCGCCGATGGCCACCACCGGAATTGATACCGCCTGACAGATGGCTGCAATTGTTTCAAACGCCACCACCTCGGCATCGGTTTTAGTGGGGGTGGCATAGATGGCCCCTACCCCGATATAGTCGGCGCCGTCGGCTTCGGCTTTTAGTGCCAATTCTACCGTATCCGCCGAAACGCCGATGATTTTATCGCCAACCCGTTTTCGCAATTCCCCGGCATCCATATCGTCCTGACCGACATGAACGCCATCGGCGTCAACCGCCAGGGCCACCTCGACGGCGTCATTAATAACAAAGGGAATTTTATAAGCATCAGTTAATTTCTTAATCGCCCGGGCTTCCTTAACAAAATCATCAAAATCAAGATCCTTTTCCCGCAGCTGGATAAAGGTCGCGCCGCCTTTTAGGGTGTCTTCGACCTGATCGGCCAGGCTCCGGTCGCCCAGCCAGCTGCGGTCAGTTACCGCATAGAGCAGCATGGTATTTTTATCGAGTTTCAATCTTGGTTCCTCCTGCCAATGTTTGGCTATCCATCCGGCTCATGGCATCGATGAGGTAGGTGCGAAAGGAGGCCGTTCCGGCCGCGTGGGCCTCAACCTTGGCATAGGCCAGCTCGCCGCACAAGCCCAGACAACTGACGGCAGCAGCAGTAGCCAGCAGCAACGCATCGGGATTGGCCCCACAATAACTGCCAATGACCGTGGTCAGCATGCAGCCGGTGCCGGTAATCCGGGACATCATCGGGTGACCGTTACGAATCACCAGGGCCTTCTGGCTGTCGGCGACAATGTCGATGGCGCCGGTGATGGCAATGACAGCCCCGGTTTTGGCGCTGAGGGCTTTGGCAAAGGCGATCATCGAAGTCAAATTTTCTTCATTCACTGCATCACTAATATCAGCATCGACCCCTTTGGTGGTCCCACTGCCTGAAGCGATGGTCTTGATTTCTGAGACATTGCCGCGGATCACACTGAACTGCACTTCTTTTAACAGCTTAAAAACGGTGTTAGTCCGCAACGAGGAGGCGCCGGCACCGACCGGATCGAGAATCACCGGCCGACCGAGACTGTTGGCTTTTTTCCCGGCCTTAATCATTGATTCCACGGTCCGTTCGTTAAGGGTCCCGATATTGATGACCAGGGCATTGCAGATGGCCATAATTTCTTCCACCTCATTGATGTCGTCAGCCATAATCGGGGCCCCACCACAGGCCAGCACAATGTTGGCGCAGTCGTTCACGGTTACATAGTTGGTAATGGAATGGACCAGCGGCGGCTGATTACTGATATTTGCTAAGATTTTTTCGAACATAATACTCTCCCTTTTTCTACTAATATGCACAAGATACTGATCAGAACCATGGCCGGCAGCGTGACCCCAATGGGAAAGTCAAATCCCATCAGGTAGCGATAAATCAATACGCCGGCGATCCAGATCAGGGCATTTTTTAGATCAATTAACTTATTTTCATCGGTGCTGACCTGTTTAAAGATAAAATAATCAGTCAATAGAATGGCAAACAGGGGTACAAACACCGAACCAATCAAATATAAAAAATCCTGATATTGCTCAATCGGGGTGATAATGGCCAGGATCACCCCGATCACACAGGTTGCCAGAACCACGGTTTTTTCTTTGACCTTTGAAGTGATATTGATAAAGCTGATTCCGGCCGAATAAACATCCAGAAAGGCCGTCGTAACGGTGGAAAAAAGAATGATCAACAAAGCCACAACCCCAAGCCCCATGGCCGTCAATAAGACAAAGATATCCGTGGTTCCGACATAAAGGGCGGCACCCAAACCGATGATATACATCCAGCAGCTACCAATAAAGTAGCTGATCGAACTGATCCAGGCGCCGGTCTTTTTCTGCTCGGCAAAGCGGGTATAATCAGCAATCAGGGGCAACCAGGATATTGGCATGATGGCGCTGAGTTCGACCGCACCCCCGAATGTCATTGTTCCTTCAACAGCGGCACTGCTGGCCGCTCCACCGAAAATCTGAAAACTTAAGATAATGGAGCCAATAAAAAGCAGCCCCACCGCGACAAAATTGAGCTTTTCCATGTTTCTAAATCCAGCCAGTACCCAAGCGGCGATGACAACGCCAATGATAAGGCACCAGAGCAGCGTATTTTGATAATTAAAAACATTGAGGGTAACCCCGTCGATGGCTCTTGAAGCGGTAATCACCATCACCGCCGTCCACCCGATCAGCTGGAGAATATTCATCACCGAAAAAAAGTAGGATCCGTATTTCCCAAAGGAAATCCGGGACGATTCAATCGCTGCCAACTTACTTTGCGAACCAATAAACCCGGCCAGAAAAAGAATCAGGGTTCCAATGATGTGGCCAATAATAATGGCCATCACTCCGTCCTTCAGTCCAAGGGGTGCAATCAGGGTTCCCGTCATCACCTCAGCAATGGAAATGGCCGCCCCAAACCATAACAGACTCAGACTCCGGTTTGACAGTTTGTTCTCATTTTGCATATTCTATTCCTTTCGTTTAAGACTGCACCCCTTACATTTAAAACACTTGCAAAATAAATCACTTCACTGCTTTAATTTCTGCATTGTCCCAGTTTTTAAACAAAAAAAACTGTACACGAATGCACAGTAGATTTACATGGGTTTCCTACGCCGGCATTATCCGTATCAGGTGCATGGGTCGAAGTAGCGATTTACTTCCTCTCAGCCTAAATGCATAAGCTCCCCAACTCTTTAATTGTGATAAAGATTATCATACTAGCTGATTTTTGTCAACGGTGTTCGGATATCAATTACGACCTGCCAAAATCTTAATTTAACTTAAACTTAACCGCTTTCAAAGTTTGGCTAAAGGTTCACGGCCTAAGATAAATTCAAGAGATAACATCTCCTCTTTTTCTTTTCATTCCTAATAAAAAAACAGCGCGGTCATCCGGACCGGCTGTTTTTTTATGCCTGGCTTATTATATCAGATTAAGCCTGGGCCTTCTTCTCGTTATAATCGCAGATAGTTCCGATCCTGGTCACTGCTTTTATCCGGTTCTCCCGTTTTCTTTCAAAATTAAGATTCAATGGTCATAATATCACTAATGTGATCTGATCACGGATTAAAAAACGAGCTTTTGGTACAATAAAAAAACTTCATTGATTTATTTTATTAAGGTTGCTCGGATCCTGATCCCAAAAAGGAGGTTGTATGGATTATTTTATTGCATTTCTGGAAGGCATTATCACCTTTATATCACCTTGTCTTTTGCCAATGCTGCCCATTTATATCTCTTATTTTGCCGGCCAATCCCATGATGACGACAAGTACACCGCGGTCTTCAATGCCTTAGGTTTTGTTCTCGGCTTTACGGTGGTCTTCGTTTTGCTTGGTGCTTTTGCCGGCACGATTGGTAGTGTTTTGATTGAATACAGCACCATTGTCAATGTCGGCGGCGGCATCATTATCATCCTGTTTGGCTTGAATTTTTTGGATCTGCTGAAGATCCCATTTCTGAATACCAACCGCCAAATAGACCTCGATCATTCCCCTCCCGGTTTCTTTTCGGCCATCCTTTTTGGGATCGTCTTTTCCCTCGGCTGGACCCCCTGTGTCGGCGCTTTTCTGGGCTCAGCCCTGATGATGGCGGCCTCCAGCGGTGATATGGGCAAGGGTATTTTGATGCTGTTATCTTTTTCCCTCGGTCTGGGGATTCCTTTTGTGGTTTCGGCCATTTTGATTGATCGGATGAAATCTACCTTTGATTTTATTAAGCGGAATTATCTGATCATCAATCGTATTTCCGGTGGACTGCTAATTATCATCGGGCTGCTGATGGCCACCGGTCTGTTGGGATATTTTCTGTCACTTTTAACTTTTTAAGGAGCATATTATGACTAAACAAACCAAAACCTTTATCGCCATCGTCGTCTTTGCGGCTTTTCTGGCCATCGTTTATTGGGGCTACACGGCCTTGTCGCAAAGCTTTAATCCTCAAGCTCCGGTCGCAAACAGCACCGACTCCGGGCCGACCGATGAGCTCCAGGCAGCCCCGGATTTCACCGTCTTTGATCAGGCCGGCAAGCCGGTGAAACTCTCTGATTTTGCCGGGAAACCGGTGGTGCTTAACTTCTGGGCCTCCTGGTGCCCGCCCTGCAAAAGCGAAATGCCCCATTTCAACACCGTCTATCAGGAACAAAAAGATGAGGTGGTCTTTTTGATGATCAATCAGACTGACGGGCAGCGGGAAACAAAAGCAAAGGCCCTTCAATACATCGCTGATCAGGGCTTCGACTTCCCTATTTATTTTGATACCGAATTTGAAGCCAGCACGGCCTATGGCATCTCATCGATTCCCACCACCCTGTTTATTAACCCCGATGGTGAAATTGTCAGCGGCTATCGTGGCGCCATTGACGAAGCCACCCTGCGATCCGGCATCGAAGCAATCAAGAATTAGGAGTCAATTATGTATTTAAAACTAATCATTGGAACGATTGTGGGGGCTGCTCTCGGCCTCCTCTATTACAAACTGGTGGGCTGCCAAAGCGGTAGCTGTCCGATTACCGCCAAACCCCATCGAACTGCCATTTACGGGGCCATTCTCGGTTTTATGATCAGCTCTTCATTTTAAGACAAACAAAAAAAACGATTGATTATCATATCAACCGTTTTTTTTGCCTAAATATAATCCGAGAAATAAATTTTCTCATTGGCGATGACACTCTCCAGAATGGCCACCGTTTTTTTGCTGGCCTCCAGCCGTTCGATTTGCTGGAGGTAGGTGGGCCGCTTATAGCCCAGCAGCATACAGGTCAGAATCCCAATTTCCAGTTTAACCCGGTTTTCTGATGGTTCGTCAACTAAAGCCGGGGCCTGACCGGGACTGAACTTAACCGTGAAGCTGCGATTATTCCACTCCAACACGGTGTCGACAATGTCAAAGGTCAGCGACTCATTAATTTCGGTGTTGGAAAAATGATACTGCTTGAAAAACCCTTCAAAATCCACAATTCGCGCCATAATATAGGGACGGATGGTTTCTTTCATATCACTGTCGCCGAACAAAAACGAGACGGTATGATTATTGTAATTATTACCAACCACCTCATTGATCATCGATTCATGGGCGGCAATATAACCCCAGAGCCCTTTTCGGGCTTCCTGGTTCAGATAAACCATCTCTTTGACATGAAAGACATCATTTTCGATCAGATAAACCAGATAGCCCCGGGGCTGATCATCTTCGCCATAATAAATGGCGGTCGTGACATCCTCTACATCCCAGCGCCAGTATTCCTCCCAGACCAGTTCATTACGAACCAGACAGCCGTGGGTTTGTCTGGCAAAGGTGTCATGCAGGGCGATAAGATCGGGACTGTTCTCTTTGACCCGTTTTACCCGTCCCGGTACGTCAATGTCCTGGGGCAGTTGATTGTCACGGATACGGAAGGTCATCTTATCCGAGACAACCTCCCAGCCCTTATGACGATAGAGCGGGTGTGAATAAGGGAATAAAAATGAAATACACTGGTTGCGTCCGTACATCGTTTCCAGACTTTTTTTCATCAGCCCGGACATCAGACCCAGACCCATGTATTCCGGATAGGTGGCCACCCCGGTAATATAACCCATCTCATAGATACTGCCGCTGATGTTGACCTGCAGCGGATAAACGGCGATCTGGGCCGCCAGCCGCTCATCCTCAAACCAGCCGATGACCTCGGCTTTTTCCAGAATCGGAAATTTTGACCGTCTAATCTCATCCTGTTTCCAACCCACCTTTAATAACTGTTCATCGGTCACCTGAAAGGCATACCTCAAAATATTATTAAACTGGGTTAAGTCCTTGGCTTCCAGCCGCCTCAGTTCCAGATCTTTTTTTATCTCTTTATTCATAGAATTCTCCTTGCCTTGATGCTTAATCGTACCACTTTATACCCTAATTTTTAAAGTAGAATCAAAATAATTATGCTATACTATTACTTAAACTATAGACGAGGTATTAAAATGTTAAAAGAAGCCGATCTACCCTTTATCGAAACAGTCCTGACTTTTTGGGATCACTTAAATCCCCATCAGAAAACCATGCTTTTAGAAAACGCCATGCCGGTAAAATATAAACGCGGTGAAAACATTCATCGCGGTGAAAACGACTGTGTCGGCGTGTTGCTGATCAAAAGCGGCGAATTACGCACCTATATTTTATCCGAAGACGGCCGGGATATCACCCTTTATCGACTGGGGCCTGATGAGATCTGTATCTTATCCGCCTCCTGCATCCTGGAAAATATTACCTTTGATGTTCATATTGATGCCGAAAAAGATTGTGAGGTGCTCCTGGTCAAATCCTCGGTCTTCCAGCAGATCTGCAACGAAAACATCTATGCCGAAAATTTTTCTTATAAATCGATGATTGATCGTTTTTCGGACGTAATGTGGGCGATGCAGCAAATTCTCTTTATGAGTTTCGATAAACGGCTGACCATCTTCCTGCTGGACGAGGTCGCCCGCACCGGCTCCAACACCATTGTGATGACCCATGAGCAAATTGCCAAATATGTCGGTTCCGCCCGGGAAGTAGTATCCCGGATGCTGAAATATTTTGAAAACGAGGGCTATGTCAACCTGTCCCGGGGTAAAATTGAAGTCATTGATAAGGTCCAATTGAAAGAAATTATTTAGCGGCTCAACTGCTTAACACCGAGCGCCAACCAAAAAATTTAAAAGAGCAACCGATTTCTCGGTTGCTCTTTTTGAGGCTATTCAGCTACTAAATCTAAAATATCTGCTTTGGATTTTGCGCCCACGGCTTTTTTCACGACAACGCCGCCCTTGACTACTGCCAGCGTCGGAATGCTCATGACCTTAAATTCAGCAGCCAGTTCCTGTTGCTCATCGACGTTAATTTTTCCGACCTTTAAGGTGAAAACCTCATCCGCTATTTCGTCGATGATCGGCGATACCATTTTACAGGGGCCACACCAGGGTGCCCAAAAATCCAATAATACCGGTTTATCTGAATTGATGACTTCCTGTTGAAAATTATCTTTGGTAATTATTACTGCGCTCATATCTTTAATCTCCTTAATCGTTAATTTGTATATCTTTATTATAACCATTTGGGATTAATACTCCGTAACTTGATCACAGAGTTTCAAATATCTTAAAATTGTTTAGCCGCATCGTTCTTCGCTGTCAAGATTTAAACTCTATCTCATTTTTAGCATCACTCAAACTGGGCCTGATACATCCGCCAGTAACGGCCGCGGTTTTCCATCAGTTCTTCGTGGGTTCCCTGTTCCACCACATCGCCCTGATCCACCACCAGAATCAGATCGGCATTCTGGATCGTGGAGAGCCGGTGGGCGATGACGAAACAGGTTTTATCTTTCATCAGCTGACGCATGGCCTCCTGGATCTTTTTCTCGGTGCGGGTGTCGACGTTGGAGGTGGCCTCATCAAGGATCAGCATTTTAGCGTCCAGCAGCATTGCCCGGGCAATCGTTAAGAGCTGCTTTTGGCCCTTGGAAATATTGGTACCTTCATCACTCAAAATGGTATCGTAGCCATGGGGCAGGTGTTCGATAAACGAATGGATACGGGCCGCCTTGGCCGCCTGGACCACCTCCGTCATGGTGGCATTTTCTTTGCCATAGGTCAGGTTTTCATAGATCGTGCCATGAAAAATCCAGGTATCCTGAAGCACCATGGCGAAGGATTTTCTCAGGCTGTCCCGGGTCAGCTCCTGAACCTCATTGCCATCCACATAAATATTTCCGGCTGCGGTATCGTAAAAGCGCATCAGCAGATTGATGATGGTGGTTTTCCCGGCCCCGGTAGGTCCGACGATGGCAATCAGCTTGCCCGCCTCGGCCTTGAGACTGAGGTTTTTAATGATCACCTGATTGGCATCATAGCTGAAGCGGACATTTTCCAGCACGATATCGCCCTTGACATTGGACAGGTCGCTCATCTTATCGGTGTCCTTGGCCTCTGACAGTTCATTCAGCAAGGCAAAAACCCGCTCTGCCGCCGCCAGCGACGATTGCAGATCGTTCATGATATTGGCCATTTCATTAATCGGCCCGGAAAACTTGCGGGAGTACAGCACAAAGGAGGAAATCTGTCCAATCGACATCGCTCCGGCCAGGTATAACAGCGCCCCAAAAACACTGATACAGGCCAGCGAGACATTGTTGATAAAATTAATGGTCGGAAAAATCATACTGCCGTAGTATTCGGCGTTATAATAGGCGTCCACAGCCTCTTTATTCTTAATATTGAATTTCCCAATCGTGTGCTCTTCCTGGTCATAGATTTTCAAGGTCTTCTGGCCCGACACCATTTCCTCCACAAAGCCGTTGAGCGCCCCTAATTTTTGGGATCGCCGGCTAAACAGGGGCCGGGTCTTTTTAACCAGATAACGGGACATCAAGATGGAAGCCGGAACCGTAAAGGCAAAAATCAGCACCAGCTGGGGCGAGATCGCCAGCATCATCAAAAACGAGCCCAGGACAGTGATCACCGCTGAGGATACCTGAATCAGGTCACTGGAAATCGAACTGTTCACGGTATCAATGTCGTAGGTAATCCGGCTGATGACATCACCGGTCTGGTGGACATCAAAATAACCCACCGGCAGATCCAGCAGCTTATTGAAGACGTCCCTGCGCATGGCGTAGGTAACCTGGCGGCTGACCCGAATCATCAGTACTTCCAGAACATAGGTCAGGCCGGCTGAGCCAATATAAAAGACCACCATCCAGCCGGCGTAATAAAAGACCTGACCGAAATTGACCTGGCCGGTGCCCAGTTCAATGGCATCAATGGCGTAGCCGGACAGCAACGGCCCCACCAGGGCCAGCAGGTTGCTGCCGATGGTCAAGGCGATGGCGGCAAACAGCCGCCATTTGTAGCGCATCAGATAGCCGCCCAACTGGATCAGGGTACCTTTGCGGTTTTGCGGTTTGTCAAATTTTTGTGATCGTCGCATCTCAGGATACCCCCATCTGGGAATAGCTGATTTCCCGGTAAACTTCACAGCTCTTCATCAGATGCTTATGCTTACCATAACCGATGACCGCACCGTTTTCCAGCACCAGAATATGATCGGCATGGCGGATTGAACTGACCCGCTGCGTCACGATCACGATGGTGGTCTCATCAAAGTTTTCTTTAATGGCCTTGCGAAAGGCCGCATCGGTTTGATAGTCCAGGGCACTGGAAGCATCATCCAGCACCAGTATTTCCGGGCGGGCCGCCAGCGCCCGGGCAATCAGGATCCGCTGTTTCTGGCCACCGCTGAGGTTGGCGCCTTTAATGGTCAGCTGTTCCTCAGTTTTGGCCAATTTTTCGGCCACAAAGCCTCTGGCCCCGGCGCTGTCAATCGCTGCGGCAATGGCCGCCTTCGGCAGATTTCGGCCGAGATCAATATTTTCCTCAATGGTGGCTTCAAAAATCATATCATTCTGAAAGGCCACCCCAAATTTCTGATGCAATTCCCGGGGATCCATGGACCGGATATCCCGGCCAGCAATCCTGATCGTCCCCTGATCGGGATCATAAAGACGCACCAGCAGGTTTAGTAAGGTGGTTTTCCCGGCGCCAGTCTCACCGATAATTCCCAGGGTTTCTCCTTTGGCCAGGGCAAACGAAATGTTGGTCAGATTGGGTTCTTCTTTGTTATACGAAAAGGTAACATTTTGAAATTCGATAAAAGCGCCCTTTTCAACCGTTTCTTCAGGTTTGGCCACTTCCACCACTGCCAATGCATCAACACTATCCAGGGCCTGAACGATCCGGTCGGCTGAAGCGGTGGCCTTTGGCCACATCTCAAATAATTTGGAAATCGCCACGACGGCATGAAGAATTATCGTAAAGTAAGTCATAAAGGCCAGAATAATCCCCACTTCGGAGGTGCCATTATTGACGCCGTAGGCCCCCACCACCACCACGCCAACCAAACCCAGATTCAGACAGATATTCAGCGCCGGCGAAATCACCGCCACCGTCATCCGGGCTTTTTTCTCCTGGTTCACCACCTTGGTGTTAATGGCATCAAAACGGCTTTTTTCATAGTCTGTTTTGGACAGGGCCTTGATCACCCGGATCCCGTTGATATCTTCGCGGACCACTCTGACAAAGCCGTCAAAAGCCTGTTGCAACCCGGCAAAAAGGGGCATGCTTTTTCTCGAAACCTGGGTAATCAGCACCGCCATAACCGGCATAATGCCAATCAGCACCGTTGCCAGCACCGGGTCCAGAATCATCGTGACAATGATCCCGCCAACTAGCATAATCGGCGCCCGCACACCCAGTCGCTGAATGCGGATAATCATCTGGTGGATAATGTAGGTATCGGAGGTTAACCGCGAAATCACCGACGGTTTGGTCAGGGTATCCATCTGGTGGTTGGAAAAATACATCACCCTGGCAAACAGATCATGGCGGATCACCTCCGTGGCATCACTGGCTACCCTGGCGGCCATCCGGTTGGCAATAATATTAAAAACCATCCCGATGATGGCACAGACCACCATCACACTGCCCCAGTAAAAAATGGGTAACCGCTCATTTAAGGGGATCACCTGATCAATAATATAGGCCAGAATCGAGGGAATAATCAAATCCATAATCGAACCGGTAAATTTAAAAAATACCCCAAGGCCCATCCGGCCATAGTAGGGTTTTAAATATGCTGTGATAATTCGTTTCATCTACTCCTCCCCCTTTCTCTTTTTACAATCGCAACTTGAAGTAACTCACACTGCTATTATTTTAACCCTTTTATGATTTTTGTTCACTATTTTTTTAGCTGAATTAAAATTTTCTTGATGACTTAAATAATTCAAACCACAAAAAAAACAATCCCTTATGGAGAGATTGCTTCTTCAACAACTATGACTGCTGATCTGGTTTTTCCAGCTCCAGGAGCTTTCTTTTGAGTGGCAGCCCGCCGCCATACCCCACTAAACTGCCATTGGCCCCGATCACCCGGTGACAGGGAATGATGATGGCAATGGGGTTCTTGTTGTTGGCACCGCCCACTGCCCGGCAAGCTTTGTCGTTGCCAATCGCCCGGGCAATATCCTGGTAGCTGCAAACTGCGCCGTAGGGAATCTCCTGGAGGGCTTTCCAGACTTTTTGCTGAAAGTCGGTACCTTCCGGTTGGAGCGGTAAATCAAAGCTTTCACGGGTTCCGGCCAGGTACTCCTGAAGTTCCTGAGAGGCTCTTTTAATCAGTGCTGTTTCGCGACAATTAACCCCTTCCGGCAATACCTCACCAAAAATCACCCCGGTGATGGCCTGGCCATTTTCAATAATCACAATTTTGCCCAGCGGGGTTTGATAACAAAAGCCATTTTCCATCAATTTTACCTCACTTCATGATTTTTTATAACCCCGGACCTTTTACTGATCCGCACCAACGTTGCCACCCCCACGATCGCTCATGCGGCTAGTCTTTATCCCGTTGTTGCAATAAGTATTCCGCCATGGCCACATCGCCCAGTGGCCGGCTCATCAGGTAGCCCTGAATCCAGTCACAATGTTTATCTTTGAGAAAATCAAACTGGGGGATTTCCTCCACCCCTTCCGCCACCACCTGAATGCCAAGACCATGGACCATTTCAATGATACTGCCGATAATCCGATTGTTTTTTTCTTCCTTTTCAATCTGCGCAATAAAGGAACGATCAATTTTAAGCACATCAATTGGCAACTGCAGCAGATAACTCAGCGAAGAATAGCCGGTTCCAAAATCGTCCAGCGAGATCATCACGCCAAAGTCCTTTAAGTCACGAATAATTTCAATCGCCTGTGCCATATTGCCAATAAAAACCGATTCCGTTATCTCAAAGGTCAGTCTTTCCGGCGGTGTGCCGGTTTCGCGGATCACCGCCTTGACACCGGCCAGAAAATCGGGTCGCTTCATTTGAACAGCCGAAACATTAACCGCAATGTGGATGTCGATGTCATACTGTTCCCGGACTTCCCTGATTTTTTCGCAGGCCTGTCGCAACACCCATTCCCCCAGCTCGCCAATGAGGCCGATCTCTTCAGCCATGGGAATAAACTCAGCCGGTGAAACCAGCCCCCGGTCCGGCGCCTCCCAGCGCAGAAGCGCTTCAAAGCCGGCTTTTTTTTGATCCGCCACATCCACTATGGGCTGATATTCGACAAAAAACATTTCTTTTTCAAAGGCTTCAATCAGCTGGTTTTCCAGTTCCATCTTATAAAGCACTTCCGTCTTCATTTCTTTGCGGTAAAACTGAACACAGTTTTTTCCCATTGCCTTGGCCTTGTACATCGCGGTATCCGCCGCTTTTAGCAGATCGCCGCTGGTGCTGGCATCCACCGGCCAAATCGCAATGCCAAAACTGGCGGTAATAATCGCCGCTTTATCGTCGAGCCGGAAGGGATTTCCTAAAAGATTAAGCAGTTCCTGGGTATAGCCGAGGATCTTTTCGTCAGAAATCTGGCGGCGGATCAGAATCGCCAGTTCATCGCCACCCAAACGGCCCAGCAGATCCTTGTCATCCATGGTCTTTCGCAATCGGGCGGTCACCTGTTGCAGCAGCAAATCGCCGGCTCCATGGCCCATTGAATCGTTGATTTTTTTGAAATTATCAAGATCGATGAAGACCAGGGCAAAGTGATGCGGGTTCTCCTTGTTCAGATCAATCATCAGGTCAATCTGCTCCAGGATCATCTTCCGATTGGGCATTCCGGTAAGGGTGTCGGTATAGGCCAGGAATTCCAGGCGTTCCTGGTTGGCTTCAATCTGGGTATTATAGAGAAACAGTAATTCATTCTGTGCTTTGAGCTGCTGCTGATGGGCAACGACGTCATCATAGAGCTGGTTGAGGTCTTCCTTCTGACTGACGGTGTCGGCATAAATGGCTGATTTTTTGATCAGGATCTGCTGATAGATCCGGTTGGTCACAATACTGGCCACAATAATGCAGGAAAGCACCGCCACCAGGGCCAGGTTAAAGGCATCATCAATTTGAATCGATGCAATTGGATAATACAACAGACTGACCGGGAAAAAAAGAATCCCGGCAATGAGCATGTAGTAAAACAAGGTCCGTTGAATCATCATATTGGACATGATGATCATGATCAGAAAAATCATCCAGAAAATGATGGTAACGCGCTGATAATAAGCCACAAAGGTCGCCAACAAACCCAGCAACAGGGCCATACTCATTAAATGGGTTTTCAGCCGGGTATCCTGTTTCATGCGAATCAGAAGCATCATAAAAAGACCGCAACAAAACAGGCAGCCGGTGACAATCACCACCATGATCAGACGCTCCTGCCAGTAAGTACCAATGATTCCACTGATCACTGCCGCCAACAGCAGCATTAGCCCCAGCATCGACAACATCAAAATCGTTTCGTTTTCTTTAATTTTCTCCTGATTATCCGCTTCCGCAATGCGATTAATTAGTTTTTCAAAATGAAATTTCATGGCTTTAATCAAATTCACTCCTTTTGGACGAGCATAGACAGATTTTAGACGATTTCTTTCTCCACCTCAGTCATTTTAATTCTTATTATACCCGATTTGAAACTAAAAACCAGAGCTCTGATCAATAAAAAAGCAACCCTTTTAAAGATTGCTTTTTATGAGGCGGGGACGTTTTATCGCCGCTGTCGCCACGTCAATATTTAATCACACCCAGTGCCTCTAAAATTGAACTGATCAGAATCCCAACAATACAAAGGGGGGCAAAATATTTGATCATAATAATAAATAGTTTTTCCCGTTTAAAGGGTGAGGACAGTTTGACCTCATCGGTGATAATCTTCGTTTCCAGCACATGACCAACAAGGATACAGGTGAAGATGGCTCCCACTGGCATCAAAATCGAGTTCGTAATGAAATCGAAGAAATCCAGAAAAGCGAACCCAAAAATGTGTACATTACTCCATATCCCCTGCCCCAATGAAGATGGTATCCCCACCAGAATTGTCAGCATCGCGACAATCAGTACCCCTTTTTTTCGTTCCCACTTAAACTGATCGCAGGCGGTTGCGACCACCGCTTCCATCAGCGAAATCGACGATGTCAGCGCGGCAAATAACACCAGCAAGAAAAAGGCGCCGCCCATCACATTTCCAAAGCCCATCGTTTCAAATACCTTGGGCAGGGTTACAAACATCAGCCCGGGTCCCTTGTTGAGAGCGGCAGGATCGCCACCTGAAAAAGCAAACACGGCGGGGATGATCATAAACCCGGCTAATATCGCAATACCGGCGTCAAACAATTCAATTTGCTTGACTGACGCTTCCAGATCTTCTTTTTTACTGAGATAAGAACCATAGGTAACCATGATCCCCATGGCCAGAGAGAGGGAGTAAAACATCTGCCCCATCGCCGCCAACACCGCCTGAAAGCTGAAATTAGCCAGATCCGGATATAAGAAATACCACACTCCGGCCATGGCGCCGGGCTGCATAATCGAATAGATCGACAAAAAAACAGACATTACGATCAACACTGGCATTAATATTTTACTGGCTTTCTCGATACCGTCCTTGACCCCTCGAATCACCACAAAGGTGGTGGCCAGCACAAAAATCGACTGCCAGATAATCGGTTCTACGGGTTGGGCGATATAGCCCGAAAAATAATCCCCACCGGCGGTTGCCATACCGCCACCGGTCGCAAAAACGGCAAAATATTTAATCACCCAGCCCCCGATAACACTGTAATAGGGCAGAATCAGAAACGCTACCAATGAGGCAATAATGCCCACAAAACTGAAGCGTTTGTCCAAGGCCCGGTAGGCACCCACGGGGCTCAGCTGGGTTTTTCGGCCAATCGCCAGTTCGGCCGTCATAATGGCAAACCCCAGGGTTACCACAAAAATCAGGTAGATCACCAAAAAGAGGCCGCCACCATATTTTGCCGCCAAATAGGGAAATCGCCAGATATTCCCCAGCCCCACTGCCGATCCGGCTGCCGCCAGCACAAATCCTATTTTACTTGAAAACTCACTGCGTTTCTCCACACCAATTCCTCCAACCGTTTCTATTTCAAATTTCTTTTGTGAGCGTTTCCCGCTCTCGTTTTGTCAGCGAGTCCCAAATTAATTCGCACCTTACTATTTTAACCGTTTTAAAAATTTTTGCCAGTACTATTTTTCATCGGTCTCTGTTAGCGAAAGTGGTTTCAAAAAAGCAACTGGGCAGCACTAATGAAATGCCCGCTGCAACGAAAATTAATTTTTGCTTAATGCTGGCCGACAGGCTTGACTATCTACAATAGATCGATTATAATTTAGCTTAAATAAACGCATTATAATATATTAATAGTTGATATAATAATATGTTAATAATCGTTGTGGGAACGAATTGAATAAAACTTCGGCAAAATTATCGAAAGATAATGACGCAAAGCTATAGGGGCTTAACCACATGGAAAGCCAGCCAGTTGCATAAATATTGTTGATATAACTGTGTGCAACGTGCGATGCGTTGCACATTTTTATTTTGCCAGGAAAACAAAATATTTGGCAAACTCACTGAAAGGTGAGGACGCAAAGCTAAAGGGCCTAAGTAGTTTTATATGGCAGCCAGTTGCAAAACAGTCTCTTTTTAAAGACTTTAAAGGCAGCGCGGCAAAACGTTGCTTTTTTTATTTGAGAGGAGAGCGCAAAAATGAAAAAGATCAAGAAATTAAGCCGACTATCAATCAGTTTCGTTTTTATTATGAGCTATCTATCGACCGGTTTAGTGTATGCCGCCAATCACGAACATTATCCGAATGATCCTTATCTGGGTACTTCCTGGCAGTATGCAAAGGTCGGGATTGATAATAGCTGGGATGCAATTAATACCGAGCATGAAATCGTGGTGGCGGTTCTGGACACCGGTTTGGATGTTAATCTGACTGATTTAGCGGGCCGGATCACGACCGGGTATGATTTTCTAAGAGATACGCCCGATATGATTGATACCCATGGCCATGGCACGATGGTGAGCAGCAGTATTGCGGCCGTGGCCAATAATGGGATCGGGATTGCCGGCGCCGCCGGAACGGCCAATGTCAAGATCGCCCCCTATCGGATTGGCGATACGACACTTAATAATGACGCTGTCTATGCCGCGATTATGGATGCGTCAAACCGCGAAGAAGTTCGGATTATCAATTTAAGTATTGGTTCGTATGAGTATAACCCGAGTCAGGCCGAGGCCATTGCCTATGCGATCAGCAAAGGCAAGATAATTATTGCGGCGGCCGGAAATCATGGCGAAGAGATCGCCGGGGTTGATCCTTATTATTATCCGGCCTCTTATCCGGGGGTTATCGCGGTCGGTTCGCTGGGTTTAAACGGGGAGATTGCGGCTTTTTCGCAGTTTAATGATGCGGTCGATTTTTATGCCCCGGGCGAGAGCCTGATGGTGCTGCGTCCCGGCAACGGTTATGGCTGGGAGGATGGCACATCTTTTTCAGCAGCGATTGTTTCCGGTATTGGCGCAAGTTTACTGGCTCAGGATCCTACCTTAACGGCGGATGAGGTTGAGTCTTTATTAATAGAAACCGCCCTGAGTTTTAGTGAAGCCGGGCCAGCCAATGGTCATGGTTTGGTGCAGGCGGATCAAGCGTTGGCAAAATTGAAGAGTCGAAGGGCTCTGGCTTATGTCCACGAGCATACCAGTATGGCGATAAACCTGTGGCAATTACGTTAAGGTTAAAGCGACTAGCCATATAACACCCGCAAATTTATGCCAAAATACCTTCAGCTGATTAATAGCGGAAGGTATTTTTTTTATTGATAATATTCTTGATACCAGGCCACAAATTTTTCAATCCCGGCTTCAATGCTGGTTTCCGGTTTGAAGTTGATGTCACGCTCAAGATCACTGACATCGGCATAGGTACGCAAGACATCACCAGGCTGCATCTCCATGTAGATCTTTTGGGCCTCGATCCCCAGGGCTGATTCTAAGGCCTTGATAAAGCGCATCAGCGGCACCGGTTTATTATTGCCGATATATCATCCTTGCTTTCATCCCAGTCGCAGATGGCCACCGGCGGCATATCAATCAGGCGGTAAACGCCTTCCACAATATCATCAATATAGGTAAAATCACGCTCCATCTTGCCGTGATTAAACACCTTAATCGGGTTTCCTGCTAAAATATCCCGGGTGAAGGAAAAGTAAGCCATATCCGGCCGGCCCCAAGGACCGTAGACCGTAAAAAAACGGAGCCCGGTTGTTGGAATGCCGTAAAGATGGCTATAGCTATGGGCCATCAGCTCATTGGCCTTTTTGGTCGCCGCATAAAGACTGACCGGGTGATCGACCGAATCATTGGTGGAAAACGGAACAACCGTATTGCCGCCATAGACCGAGCTTGATGAGGCATAAAGCAAATGTGCCACCGGATAATGACGACACGCTTCCAGGATATTCATAAAACCAATTAAATTGGAGTCCACATAGGCATCGGGGTTTTCGATCGAATAACGAACCCCCGCCTGGGCGGCCAGGTTGATAACATGGGTGGGCTGGTAGCGCTCAAAAATAGTGTTAATCTCGGCTTTGTTTTTAAGATCTGCCTTCTGAAAAACAAAATTTTGATAAAACCCCAATCGGTCAAGCCGGGAATGCTTCAAGCCGGGATCATAATAGTCATTGAGATTATCGATGCCGATAACCTCAAGGCCCTTCTCCAAAAGATAAAATGATAAGTGAAAACCAATAAAACCAGCCGCCCCAGTTACTAAAATTTTCATAAATGATAAACCTCTTTCTTAGTCAATTTGTCCGCTTCATAAGGTATTTTTTATTTAAAGACACCCTGCATTACTGGACGTGTTATCCTAAACTTGTTACAATTAAGCATGAGAGTTTCATATCACCTAGAAACCCCCGGAAGGAACGCCAGATGACCAAGGTTAAAACTTTTTTGAAGATAATCGTTAAAGGGCTTTACTTTACTCAGCTGCTGATTTTTATTGCTGCCGTTAGTCTGGGTATCTACCTTTTTGCCGATACCGACCGAGCCGTCCAAGGGTTTGCCCGGTATCTGGTGGTTGAGAAAAACATCCAGCCCGCCGATGTGATCGTCGTGACCAGCGGCGAAGAAGACCCGCTGCGCATCGCTGAAGGCTTGCTGAGGCGACCTACACCATTGATGATCAGGCCACGTCCACCATTGAAAACGCCACCTGTCAGGAGGCCTATGTTAAAGACCACCCGGTTCAGTCAATACTGGTTGTTTTTTCCCCGCCCCAATCAAGAAGAGGGCTGCTGGCTTTTCAGCATACGTTTAAAGATTTACCCATTTACGTCAGCTATTCAGACCACTCCAGCTACCAACCAGAGCAGCTTTTTGACAGCAAGGTGACCCGGGAAATGTTTAATAGCCAGGCCCCCAAGTTTGTCTATTATTTTTTCAAATATTCATTTTGAAACGGCATCTCATATAGCCTCACACATCTGCTAACCTGTCTTGCCCTCAGAGCGTGGTGCCGCTTCTATCATAAGTTCATAAGTTAGTGGCAGGCCCGCTACTCAATCCCTGCTAAACAAATCTCGGGTATACATCTTCTCTACCACGTCCTCCAGCTCCTGCGAAAGTCTGTTGGCAACGATCACGTCGCAGATCTCCTTAAACGCATCCAGATCTTTGATTACCCTTGAATTAAAGAATTCCGCTTCTGCCAAGGCCGGTTCAAAAACGACCACCTCAATGCCCTTGGCCTTGATCCGTTTCATGACGCCCTGGATGGCCGATTGGCGGAAGTTATCCGAATCCATTTTCATGGTCAGCCGGAAGATCCCCACCGTTTTGGGATTACGACTGATAATCATCTCGGCAATGTGGTCTTTCCGGGTACGGTTGGCATCGACAATGGCCGACATAATATTTTGCGGAACATCGGCATAATTGGCCAGCAGCTGTTTGGTGTCCTTGGGCAGACAATAACCGCCGTAGCCAAAGGACGGGTTGTTGTAATGGTTGCCAATGCGGCTGTCCAGACAGACCCCTTCAATGATCTGTTTGGTATCCAGGCCCCGCACTTCGGCATAAGAATCCAGTTCATTAAAATACGCCACCCGCAGGGCCAGGTAGGTATTGGCAAAGAGTTTAATGGCTTCGGCCTCGGTGGATCCGGTATATAAAATCGGGATCTCTTGTTTGATGGCCCCCGCCGCCAGCAGTTCCGCAAAAACAGTGGCCCGTTCGCTCTGTTCCCCCACTACAATCCGGGTGGGATAGAGATTATCATACAGCGCCTTGCCCTCTCTCAGAAATTCCGGCGAAAAGATAATATTATCGGTCTCAAACATGGCTTTGACTTTTTCGGTATAACCGACCGGTACCGTCGATTTGATCACCATCACCGCCTCTGGATTGATCGACAGCACCGTGGCAATCACCGCTTCCACCGACCGGGTATTAAAATAATTCTTAACCGGATCATAATTTGTCGGCGTTGCAATGATCACATACTCCGCCTCCTGATAAGCCTGGTAACTGTCCGTGGTGGCCGTCAGATTTAATTCTCGCGTTGCCAGATAGTCTTGAATATCGGCGTCAATAATTGGTGATTTATGATTGTTGATCAGCGCCACTTTTTCATGGATAATATCCACGGCGGTGACTTCATTGTGCTGGGCTAATAAAATCGCATTGGATAAACCAACATAACCGGTTCCTGCTACTGTTATTTTCATTTTCCGTCGCTCCTTATGATTCTGATTGGTAATATTCCAGATACCAGGCCACAAATTTTTCAATCCCCGCTTCAATGCTGGTTTCCGGTTTAAAGTTGATATCACGCTCCAGATCACTGACATCGGCATAGGTTCTTAAGACATCACCTGGCTGCATCTCCATGTAGATCTTTTGGGCCTCGATCCCCAGGGCTGATTCTAAGGCCTTGATAAAGCGCATCAGCGGCACCGGTTTATTATTGCCGATAATCCCAGTCACTGATGGCCACCGGGGGCTTATCGACCAGGCGGTAAATGCCTTCTACAATATCATCAATATAGGTAAAATCGCGCTCCATCTTGCCGTGATTAAAGACCTTAATCGGATTTCCCGCTAAAATATCCCGGGTGAAGGAAAAGTAAGCCATATCCGGCCGGCCCCAGGGGCCATAGACCGTAAAAAAGCGGAGCCCGGTTGTCGGAATGCCGTAAAGATGGCTATAACTATGGGCCATCAGCTCATTGGCCTTTTTGGTCGCCGCATAAAGACTGACCGGGTGATCGACCGGGGCATTGGTCGAAAACGGAACGACCGTATTGCCGCCATAGACCGAGCTTGATGAAGCATAAAGCAAATGGTTGACCGGATAATGGCGACACGCTTCCAGGATATTCATAAAACCGATTAAATTGGAGTCCACATAGGCATCAGGGTTTTCGATCGAATAACGGACCCCCGCCTGGGCGGCCAGGTTAATGACATGAGTTGGCTGGTAGCGCTCAAAAATAGCGTCGATCTCGGCTTTGTTTTTAAGATCAGCCTGATGAAAAACAAAATTCGGATAAAGCCCCAACTGGTCAAGCCGGGACTTCTTCAAGCCAGGTTCATAATAGTCATTGAGATTATCAATGCCGATGACGTCAATTTGCTGCACCAACAGATACTGCGATAAGTGAAAACCAATAAAACCAGCCGCTCCAGTTACTAAAATTGTCATAAATGATAAACCTCTTTCTCCGTCTATCGCTATTTGCCCGCTTCATAAATGAATCATCGCAGGCCGACTATCAAAACCCCACTGTATGATAAAACTCTTGACTCCCGTGAACTACGCAAGTGAGATTTCACTGACGGAATATAAACGTTCCAATTTTTCAATAAGACCAGCTAATAAAAGTCAATAATTAATTTCATATTTTTTAAAAAATTAGGATTAATAAAAATAGCATGGCAAACAAGCCATCAAATAATCCGAACAATGGCCAAAATATCAGTTAATAAAAATTCAGGGTTAAGCGGCCAAAGTGAGGCCGGAACGGTTGCTGTTTCGCCAGGACTTATGATCTTCAGGGCGCCTGAATTCAAAAGGTTTTTGATCACGGAGAACCGCAAAGATATAATGAAGCAACTTATGCATGACAGCAACTAGAGCGACCTTTTTCTTCTTATTCTGGCATTTATTCAGATAATAATCCCGTAGAATGGGATTAATCGGATCGCCTTTGCTGGTGGTGCGGATGGAACCCAGCGCTGCTGTTCTTTAAGACCAACCTGATTGTTCTGAAACATTTCAATCCCATCAAGGTGATACTGGATTTTGCAGCTGAGGTTAGAAAACTCCATCGGCATTGAAAGGCAGAGCTGAGCCATTTCAACGAGCTTGGCAACCTTTTTCTGTCCCCATATAAGCCCCTTGCGACTGGTTGATGCCATCATTTTTGCCAGTGTGTCCGGACTTTCAGAAAGCATAGCCTAAGGCGTCGGATAATCTCTGAGAATTTTCAGTGAGGTCTTGCCAAAAGGATCACTAAACACATCCAGATAACCCGAAAACAACAGATAAAGATCGGTGCACAGCCGATTTTTCAGTTCAGTCAGCATATCCGAAATTGAATAGTACTCACGCAACAACATCCGCAGGGCAAGAATCTGGGGTTCTGGAACTAGCGACGTTGACATTCTGAAATTTAGCCAGCCGGGCAATGGCTTCTGCATCTTTTGCATCATTTTTTACTTTTCTTAAGTTGAAATTTTTGGTAGAATGAACACATAGAGGATTGAGGTCAAATCCTTTGAGATCATTCGATTTCAAAAAGAAGAAGAGTGGCAAATGAAAGATACCCGTAGATTCTACAAAGTAGATGGGCTTTTGTTTCAGCCGCTGCTCAAGCATGGCGACCACAGAAAACTCTGAGGAAACGTCAATACCGACAACAAAATCACTCAGGAATTCAGACATAATAAGACAACCTTTCTATTTAAATCAGTCAGAGTATCCACCAGAAAGAACGCCGGACAACCTTGCATTTGAAACGGGTAACACCCGAAGGTGACACCAACCAGCTAAACACCGAATCGTCCCAGTGGAGTGACACGCTTTTCTACGGATAAGACCTTAATTAGAAAAGGGATCCATTAAGCTACGCACATCGATCTCTCTGACAGGGAGATTATAGCACGATGTTTAGGAAAATCATATCCCGGTGTCGCTGATTGAGCCGAACAATTTGTTCGAATTTTGAAAGATCATTCGGGTTCGGTTTTCAACCTTTACCCTAACTCTATCTTACAAGTTAAGCTGAAAAGTTAAGAGAGTGGCACCGCTACCCAATCATCTTTTAATCATCTTTTAATCATCTTTTCAATCATCTTTTCATCAAATATATAAACAATTTGTACTCTTTGCTAACAAACAGTGCAGCCACAAAGATAATACCTAAATATAGACCCTTTGCAACGAGGGATAGGAATATTCCACTGATAGAAAATGGATACAAAGCTACTCCAACAACCATTAAAACAAGAATTGCAATCTGAGGGATCAATTTCTCAAAGAAGACAATCATCTTATACTTGAATCCAAATTTAATTAGCATAGTGAATGCTGTTATAAAGTGACAACAATATGCAATTGCCACACAGATCGAAATTGCCTGAATACTTTTACCACTGAAAACACCAACCAATATTGCAATAACCGTGATTCCCGTATTGATACTGCTGTTAAGAAAGAGTAATTTCGTATTGCCAATCGCCTGGAATATCGAACCGGCGCTTGAATTTATCATCTGCGGTATAATTGCTATCGCCAAGTACTGAAAGCATGTCGCCGATTCGCTCCAATTGTTTCCATAAAGAATGGTGACAATCTCGCTTGCACCTAAATAACATAGCGGTGCAACATACAATCCGATACACGCCAATAGACGTACAACTTTCATATACTTTTCAAAAATTACACTAATCTGTTTCTGGTAGTCCGAAAAAATCGGATGCAGTACTGGAGTGATTACACCAGCTAGGTTATTAACAGGGTATAGCATCAATGTGTATGCTCTATTATAATAACCCAATTCAGCATTACCCATGAACTTTCCGATTAATAAGTTATCAAGATTTCTTGAAAAATAATTAATCAGATTAAATGCAAACTGGTAACTAGAGTAATTTAATACCTTTTTGACGCTCGCCATATTAAATTTAAAGTGAAATTGCGGTCTTGTTGTTGCATAGTTCCAGACAAAGGTAAACAGAGCAGTCAGAATAGCTTGAAACGCTAAAGCATAATAGCGCAGCCCCAAGAATGCAAGAATAATGGTAATCACTGCTGCTACTGCATAGACAACAACCGTTCTGATTGCAATACTCACAAACTTCTTATCCCTATTCAAAATTCCGTTCGGTACCATATTTAATGCATTGAACAATAACGAGATACTGAGCAACTGCCCTAAGGATATGTAAACCTTATCTTCGTAAAAGGATGCGATCGGAAAAGCACACAAAAAAAATACCAACATTAGAGCAACGGAAACATAACCTGTAAATGAGAAGATGTTGCTGACATCATCATCCGTCAAATCTTTATTCTGAATAATCGCAGGTCCAAATCCCATGTCTGAAACAGTAGTGAAGAACGTGGAAAAAACGGTAATCACTGCTACTATTCCGTAATCTTCTGCCGATAAGATTCTCGCCAGGATTGCATTCACCATCAAAGTCAAAAAAACTTTTGAATACTTACCTGATGCATTAATCAATGCTGTCTTCTTTATATCCATCGAGTCTTAGACTCCTCCATCTTAATTTGGTTGGTTTATTAATTATTTCCAAACCCAACAAAGCAAAAACTAGAAAAAACATTATCGCAATTAAATCATCTCTAAATTTAGTTCTTAATTCAAAACGACATTTTCAATATTTCACCACGGCTACTTTTCCTTTTAACCTCGTCTGATTCTCGGCTTTTCCTAACTTGATTCTCGGCAATAAATTGGCTAAAATCACTAAACATAAAATTTCTCTAAAAGTACCTATCGAAAAAAACTTTTGGAACAAACGATCATCAATCGAATAGTAAGCTAATGCAACAGACAAGTATGAATACAACAAAATGGATAAATTAAAAGCATTTTGCTTCAATATTTTTTTTGATTTAATTATTTTTTTATAAAATGTTGTAAAAAACACTGAATGAACCAACGGAAAAATCACAATACCAGTGATTCCAAAATCACTATAATATTCACGAAACGCCGTATAAACGTTACCTAACATTAATCCATTGTAGGTTCTGAACTCCTTATTCATAAATAAAGATGTCATGTTTCTATTATTAATCACCCCACCAATCCACTTCCATACATTCACAAATGTCTCCTGCCCCCAAAATACATGAGACACTGAAGTGTGATCCTGTACAAACATATCAAATAATTTTATTGGCGCTCCAATGTAAATTGCTATATAATCAAAAGTTCCTAAAGTAGTACCTCGCCCAACTATTGAGCTCATATTAGAAAAGAGAATGAGTACAACTACAATACTTATTGCTAGTTTTATCGCAAACTTCAAATTGAAGTTCCTGCTTTTTCCCTTAAAGTTTCTATTTAACAAATAAAAAATCATAAAACCTGCTATCAGCAATTGTAAAATAGGATTTCTTCCCCCAGTGAGCAATGAACAGATTCCAAAAAGTACTATAGGAATCATGTGAAAAATTTTCCATGTAATTTTCATCTTCCTCAACATACTGTTCGCAATAAGCACATATAAATAAATGTATGCTAAACCTGTCATTACCGTATACCCATATGATGAAACTCTCGAAATGTCTACTTTAGTTTCACCATAAACACCAGCAACTCTATAAAGACCTATCATCGTTGCCAAATCAGAAAAACTACCTAATAAGGAAGCACTAAACCTTACATCTGAATAGTATTTTATGAGAACAACTAAATCAAATAGTATAATAAATATTGTCACTAAACGCGATATCTGTGGGACTGAATCTATAAAATCTTTTGAAGGCTTATATTTAAACGAGTAACAACTTAACGATTTAACTTTAACTCTACTGACAAACCTGTCTGCTAACAACGCCCCTATCAAGTACGTTGTTAAACCAAGCCAAAGAATAAAGAAGGTTTGACCACTTATACTCCCATCCCATTTGTTCTTTTCAATAATCAAAAATGACATGCTAAAAGCAAATGTAAATAGTACAATTACAACCGGGAAAAACAAATCACCTTTACAATAATTTAGTGCATACAACAGATATATTAATATGATTGCAAATAGTATGTATGTATACATTTAAACACCCTCCTTGTAAAATCAATTTCTCATTATATCAATTAGCACCCTTATAGATTTCTGCATCTCATTATTTTTCATCTTAAACCTTGCATAACCAGATTTAATGCTGGCATTAGTTGAAACATCCTCTAAATGCTTAATTTTCAAATCGGGTAAATACAACATCTTCAAACCATCTCTAGTGCACTCATAATGAAGAATATCTTCTTCCATGTAAAGAAATGTTGCAGGGCAAAAGCACTGTTCACGAGCCGTTATAAAATCTCTTGTGAAGATGTAGCAGGCTCCGTGCAGAACAACATTTTGCATTTTCCGTTTTCTATCAATTTTTTCGTTCGTCGCAGGTCTGCCAAATAAACTCCTCTTCAGACCACCAAACAAAACGTGTTTGTAATAATAGAAAGCTGGATGAGAGCTATATTTACAGATTTCATCATATAACGCCTGAACTTGATTCAATGTAAAACCTTTCAGATGCGCTGGATTTTGATGTTTATTATCAACTGGACAATAAATATCAGGCCCCGCTACTGAAAAGCCTTCATCTCGGTTAAAATTATCAATAAGATCCAAGAAATCGACCTGCTCAATTAGGACATCATTGTTCATTACAATCATGTAATCAGGATCATAGTTTTCACGAAGATACTTATATCCTAAATTATTGCCTTTAGCAAAGCCATCATTTTTTTCATTTAATAGCACTGTCACTCTTGAAGTAGAACTATACTTTCTATTCAATTTTTTACCACTTCTATTGGAAGAGCAATTATCAACAATGACTATCTGTATATCACAATTGACAAATCGAGACAGCAGCTTTTCAACACATTCAACCGTCATTTCGAATGCCATATAATGAAGAATTACAAAGCCATACTTTAGATTTCTTTCCGTCAAGTTATTTATTCCCATTTTTAAATCCTCTCCAAGAGGATCTTTGCGTTCACAGGTAATAATCTAATCTGATTTACCACCTTTTCACGGTATTCATCATAAAATGGATAGTAGGTTTCGTAGTTTTGAAGCATATCTCTAAGTTTATCTATGATGTCAGGAATATTTTCATCTTTATCTTCAAATTTCAGATCATCTGGAATTGGCACATCAATATCATTGGCTGCTGCACCGTTTCTCGACGTAATAATATTACAGCCCATGATCACAGCCTCTCGTGGAATGCGTTCTGGTCCGGGAAAATTACCAAAATCCATATAAACCTTAGCGTGTGCCAAAAGCTCGACAATCTGGTCTGGTGTCATATTCTGAATTGGACAAAAAACAGCATCTAAACCTTTAATTCTTGCTTCTTTAATCAGTTTTTGTGTGAATATTTTACCTTTTTCAGGATTATAGAGAATTATGTTATCCCTTTTTTCATTACTCATTTCCTTTGACCTATCGAAGAAAGACTGATTCAAAGGTCCGCATAAATACAATGTTTTTTTTTTCGGCACTCCATTCTGTAAAATGTACCGTCGAGCATACTCACAGTTATAAGCATGATAAAACTCACCAGCATCTTCAAAACGATATCTATAACGATGAATCTTTCCTTTGAGAATCATTCCCATATAAGCTACTGGAAACATGAACTTTGGCCAGTGATTGACTTTCATTCGCCAATTTACTAAAAAAAATGGTTCCGTATTTATGTAATTTTCTAACGAAAGCCACCAAATGCATTTCTTTATTTTTTGATATTTTGCCAGAATGTAAGTCTGTGTTTCTGGTACAATCAGTATGTTGTCTTTGCTATCAATAATGCAACTTACCACTTCAACATTATATCCTTTGAAGCGATTTGGTATTTTATTTGAGTGCGGCTGCACGTAAAACATACCTACTCTCTGCCCCATTGATGCAAAAATATTTGCGGCCTGGTGTAACGTTTCTGGGCCACCGCTCACATAATCTCCTTTTGATACGATATAAATCATGACCATTTCTCCCTAATTACCTATGATATTGGTTTGAACATGTTATTATTTTTTAAACTGCTTTGAAAAATAATATAAGTCCCCAAAATACTTTTTATTCGTCAAATAGAAGCTTCGATATCTAAAAAGTATGAACCATGCGGTCAGCTTTCGTTCAGTTAAAAGCATCTTTCGCAAATCGCACCACTTATTTACGTTATCAATCAAATCCACCTTATCTGGGGCATGAAATTCTGACATTAGATACCACTGATTAATCTTTTTGGTTCTTTCTACTTCATTTACTTTATATGAATAGCCGTGTTTTATTACGTGTGATACATTGTTTTCGTGCCTTCGAAATTCAATAAATATGTCATCATATAGATACAGTTTACCTAATAATGACGCAATTATCCATAACACAGCGTCATGCGGCGTACCGGGTTCCCAATTTTCTGCTAATAATGGCAGAAGTTCTTTTCTAAAAGCCATCGTACAACCTGGACGAAGAATCTGATAATAATGTTCATCGAACATTACTCGACTCACCTTTTTATTATACTCTGTCTTGACAGCATGCTGTTTAACCATTCTACTTCGTTGCTCACTAAAAGCATTGTACCCCGACACCATCAACCATATATCATCATTTTCTTCAAAAGCTTGGGTCATTTTTTCAATCTTATCAAGATGCCATATATCATCCTGATCACACGGATAGATTATATCTCCGGAAGCCTTTAACAAACCTTGGTAAAAATTCTTTTCCCACCCCAAATTTATCTCGTTTTCAATAATATACCAATTCTTTATTCTGTGCTCAAAAATATACTTTTGAACATAGGATACTGTTTCATCTGTCGATTTATCATCGAAAATAAGCAATTCTTCGATCAATCTTGTCTGATTTTGCAATGAATCTAGTATTTCACGCAAAAACCTCCTACCATTGTACGTTGTCATAATCACTGAAACCTTCATCAAATAACACCTGTTTTTTATTAATATTTTATAAATGACCTAATAATTAAACAACCAGTATGTAACAGTTAATCACAATGAATCAACATTATCTATTTAAAAACTTCGTTACTTTCTATTTTGCTAAGTCTTTTTAACTAATCGCTTTCTATGGTTTTTCTAAGTAAAAGCCCACTTTAGTTTCTTGCCGTAATGTCGTTAGCACCAATCGCAAGCAACTATTTGTTATTCCATTGAAATTCATTATACTTTAACCTCTTGTCAAATCTTTTCAATGTTCTCTTTTTTTCCCACTTACAGCAAATCCCTCCATTGTTACAACATATTTTTATATTGCACATTCTTAATCCGTTTAAAAACTGATCGGGGTATTAATGTAATGATAATGGGTTTAACAACATACGGTACAGATTTTATACCGAGCCCCAGCTTTTTATATCCCTGTGCCCGTACTACAGCTTCCTGGATACGATCTTTAATCTTCCTATGTTTTTGATTCCCATTTGCAACTCTGTACTTATATAATTTCTTCTGAATATTCCACCCCTTATAACCTGTTGCATAAAACCTCATAAATAGGTCATAGTCTTCTGCTCGGCGTGTTTCCCAAGCTATTCTGTATCCACCGGCCTTTTCAAACACTTCTTTCCGAATCATTACTGATGGATGTATAAACGGATTGCTCCACAAAAAGCTTTTTGCTGTCGGCCTCTCTTCCAAATAATAGGTGCCCCATATCCCATCATCGTCATATATGTCAGCAAGACAACCGACAAAACCTATTTCAGGATGTTCAGACAGAAACTTCAATTCTACTTGAAATCTTTCTGGATAAGAGATATCATCATCGTCTTGTCTTGCAATATATTCCCCAGTAGTAAATGACAGTGCATAATTCAACGCACTTGAAAGACCTCGGTTCTCCTCATAGGTTACAACTTTAATTCTTGAATCCATCATTTCAATTTCTTCCAAAATACTCAAAGTATTGTCTGTAGAACCATCGTTGCAAATTATAAATTCCCAGTCAACAAATGTTTGGTCTATAATTGAGTGTATACTTTTTTTTAATAATTCAATACTTTTGCTATTATATACTCCCATGATTACAGATAACCTTGGCATATAATTACCCTCCGTTTTCTACTGTCGTTAAGCTTTTGATTTTTTCATAATTATACTGATTCATGGTTTTTACTATAGTATATTCCGGTACATAACCTTTAATGACGGTTCCTGCGCCAATAACGCAATTATTCGAAATGGTCGCACCTTTCAAAATCACTACATTGCTCCCAATCCAACAATTTGTTCCAATCTTCACTTCTCCATTGCTAAAACCCTGTCCCTTTATATTCTTTTCGCGATTATTAAACCTGTGATTATGATCATATATTTTAACATCCTCACCAAATATACTACCCGCACCTATTTCAATATAATTATTTGCATTCAAAGAACAGTTGTTATTGAAAAAACAGTCATCTCCAATAATTATTCTACCCATCGTGTCAATCATTACAATAAAATTCCGTCGCCATGTTACATTTTTCCCGATTTTTAATTTATATTTGTAGATTAATTTTAGCATAATCTTTTCGATGAAAGCTCTTACATGATATTTTGCTTTAAAAAACCCCATATATTTTCACACCTCCTTTTAAGTTGTTGTTTTCAAGCAAATTAGCTTTGCACTTTTTCAATTGTGAAATTTGTTCCGAAATACTTTAGTATTCACCGGCATCATTTTAACCATATTCATAACAATTAGCTTTTAGTCCACGAAAACGACTGTATAGCAAAAATGGTTTACTACTTTGACTTAAAAGAAATGCGTTAATTTAATTTTTTACGCCATCCTTCTGCACAAATTTATGCACTGTATACTTTTTATTTCATCTCAATTCTTTTCGTTTCATAACTTCACTTATATGAATATACTCCATCTCTTTTGTCAGTAATTTTTCATAAAAGAATTGCAGTTTTCTACCCTCAATAGCAGAATCAAATCCTGTTTTTTTCACATCTTCAGATCTATCTTTTCTAATTTTCATATTAAACACTGTTTTATTTAATATCTTATCTGCCCAAACCTCAACAGATTGATCTAAACCAATAAAACATCCCAAATCATCACATGGACTTGATTCCTGCGGTATTTCAGTTGAAAAGAACATCGGTAAACCACATGTTTCAGCCTCAACTCCAACAACTGGTAATCCCTCATATAGACTTGGAAGAATAAAACAATCCATTGCATTGTAAAATTGTTGAATATCTTCTCGTCTTCCAAGATAGAGTACTTGCTTTTCTAAATGATATTCTTCTATTTTCTTAATCATTTTTTCTCGTAGATTCCCATCTCCAATTATCAGTAGCTTTGCTTTTGATTCTCGTTTCAAAATTTCAGAAAATATGTCTATTATAAACAGAGTATTCTTTTGTTCAGTGAGCCTTCCAATATGCCCAATAACTATATTGTCCTCTATTCCAAATTCTTTGCGAGTTAATTCTCTCTCAGCAATATTATATGTACTTTTTTTTGTATCTATTACAGTTTTAAAAACCGTCACTTTTCCTAGTTCATAAAGTCTATTCCCAAATTGCCAGCGCCCACAGGTTTCACCATTAGCCATGTAATGCGTCGAAAATAATCTAGAAAATGGTTTTAGAATATTCTTAAAAACTGTCTTTTTATCTGATATATGCGCCATCGAGATACTCTCATTAATTCGAATCGGTATACCCGAAACAAAACCTATAAACATGGCAAAAATATTCATCGTACCGTTGTAACCATGTATAATCGGATATTTATTTTTTTTGCAAATAGCATAAATATCCTTCATATTACCAAGAATATTTTGATATGGTGTCACCTGGTACACACTACCACCAAGTAGTTCTATTTCCTCCATTGGTATCGCATTTGAATCTTTGTCACAAATGAAATCAAATTGAATTTTACTTCTATCAATATGTCTGTAGTATTCCATGACTAGATTCTTCTTACCACCAGAATGCATTTTCCCCATTATCACTGCTATTCGTACCATTATCTATACTCTCATTCCTACTAAATTAGATTGTGAATACCTATTCATCTATTCTCTGATTTTATCAAATTTTATAATATTCTTTCATGAATTCAGCTGTCTTCTTTATACCTTCCCCAAGAGCAATAGGATTTAAGTCACCATACGCTTTTTCATATCTTGAAATATCCAAATAGTTTACTGGCACATCAACTTTTCTTCCTGATGCATATGTTACATTTAATTTAACGTCTAGTACATCTCTAATTATATTTAATGTTTCTTTTATGCTAATTCCATATCCACAACCCAGATTAAATGTGCGCTTCTCATTTTCTCCGTTAGTAATCATCAGAATTGCTCTTATCGCATCATCTATATAAATAAAGTCCCGAATTACGGAACCATCACCGTATACAATAAGTTCTTCTTCTTTTAAAGCTTTATACGCAAATGTTGTTATGACACCTAAAATACCATTCGGCCTTTGATATGGGCCATATGGGTTTGCAAGGCGAATTACTCTATAGTCTAAACCGTATATATATTGATATAAGTACAATAAGTTCTCAATTGTAATCTTTTGTATACCATATGAACTAATTGGATTCATAGCCGCATTCTCTTTTAATGGCGATTTTTCTGACTTTCCATATACCGTTCCACCGGACGAAATAAACACAACTTTTTTTACACCACACTTCACACAAGCCTCTAGCAACATTGACGTTACTACCACATTCGCTACTAACTCTTGAGGGATGTGCTGATTCGATGTTGTCGGCACTGTAGTGCTTACTAAATGGTACACCACATCTTGATTTATTAACAAGGTTTCAAAATCTGTATTCATTTCAAATCCTGATTCTTTAATAGTAACGTTTTCAAAAGAAAAACTCTCAATATCTCGAAAGTATTCCCAACTCTTATCAACTAAGGTAATTTTATTATTTTTTTCAGCCGCTAGTTTTATAGTTAAATTAGTACCTATAAAACCGGCTGCACCTAGAATTAAAATATTCATTATTACCTCTCCAAATTGCATTCTTTATCTAGACGACCAAGCTCAAAACCTTCGCGCAAAGTCTACATAATAATTTAAAACAAAATTAAAAATCCACCATAGTCCCCCACAGTGGATCATTTACCCCAAGACGCCAAACGAAATCTCAAACAAACCAACTATCCTTTTACACCGCCCCACACCTTCCAACCACCACCATCACCGTCTTAAACAATATCTTAACATCCGAACCCATCCGCCACTCACTAATATATTGATTATCCAGCGCGACGACATCTTCAAAACTGGTCACTTCACTGCGGCCACTGATCTGCCACAACCCGGTAATCCCCGGCTTCATAGCCAGCCGTGACTTATGGTGAAAGCTGTATTCGTTAAACTCGTCCAGGGTCGGCGGTCGGGTGCCCACCAGGGACATCTCGCCTTTTAGGACATTCCACATCTGTGGTAATTCATCAATGCTGGTGGTTCTTATAAACTGGCCGATGATGGGGATGATCCGGGGATCATTATCCACCTTAAACATCAGTCCGCTCATTTTATTGCGGGACATCAGTTCCGCTTTGCGTTTTTCGGCGTCCGGATACATCGACCGGAACTTATAGATTTTAAAGGGCCGCCCGTTGGTACCCACCCGGGTTTGGGAGTAAAAGATGGGGCCGGGGCTTTTTATGTAAATCAGCGGGGCCACAAAGACACAACAGATGGCCATAATCAGTAAGCCTACCAGGCTGCCGCAGATATCGATTGCCCGTTTAACAAACAATTGCCGGGCACTGATGACATTTAAACCACTGGTGACAATTTTATACTGACCAAACTCTTCAATGATTTCTTTTTTAGGATATTTACTCTTTCGTTCACCCAGCACATAATGGACCACTACACCCATTGAAATACAGGTTTCTTCGATTTCATAAATCAGTTCATTGTAATGATTGGCAAAGATCAGCACATCGTCAACCACATTTCTCTTGATATATTTATAGGCCGCCTCGACTGATGGCAAGGTGGTAATCTGACAGCCCAGCGCCGGCTGATCATCCAGCACTACCACCCGGTTGAAATGGTACGCTTCGCAGTCATTATTTTGAACGGTCCTGATAATGTTATCCAGTTCTTCCAGGCGATCACTGAAGGTGAACACAACCCCCTTTTTGGCATTTTCATTATTTTTTAAACGCTTTTTGCTGCTTGTCTTAATCAGGCTCCTGGCCGTATAGGTCAGCACCAAGGTCAATAAATACATGAAGACTAAACTCAGCCGTGAATAAGTAGCGGTGGTTTTTAAAACAAAGGTAATGAAGATGACCCATCCATAAATTAAACTGACCTGATATAAGACAGCCGTGGCTTCAACGAAATAACCGCGACAATAAATATTTTTATAGGCGTCGTTTAGGATAACGTATATATAAAAACATAAGCACATAATCAGGGCCAGCCCAAAATACGACCAGTAATTGTCTTTTGTAATAATGCCACTAATAAGCGGTAATAAAAATGTAATATTCAGACAGATAAAATCGCTTATTGTAAACTTATAATACTTTAACCAACTTTCCTTATAGACCTTATACATTTCTTACCCCATTTTCAAAATACCTCTAACTGATTAAAACTACTCTCTAGTTTGCGGGCGAGGGTCTGACCCCTTGGTCATCTCGGATCGCCCCTACTTTATTCTGCCGGTTTATAAAAAAGATCAACGGTGACCTGGGTCAAATTGCCCTGATCCGGGTAAAACTCAATAAATTCCGGGCCTTGTCGGGCTTCGCCGGCCATCGTAAAAATAGCCGCCTCGGGATAGGTTTTAATATAGTTCTGAAACTCATTCATCTTCACATAATCACAGTCGGTGGTCAGATAATCTTCCACGGTGCCAAAGGCTTTAACTAGAAAATTGCCGTTTTCGGCCACCCGCAGTCTTAAATTGTTATAAAAGCCGTTAATATACTGTTCCTGCCGGCGAATTCGGGATAGATTGGTGCCGTCCGCCACATCCATCCGGCGGCGAATAAATTGCAAGGCCAGATAGCCGGTTAAGTGCACCGCGGTCTCCGGGGTTTCCGAAATCTCCGGATTCGCTGGTACAAAACTGGGATCAATGACGCTGAGGTCTTCCGTGATCACAACCTGCACCCCGCCCACCATATCATTTAAGATGGGAATGGCATCCATTTTCATAATCGCATAATTGTCGACGGTGATGCCGCCCAACAGTTTTTCCACCGCGTTGACGGTATTTTCGGCACTATCTTTCAGGCCTGATCCATAAGTATGGGACAAAGCAATTTGCTCAAAGGCGGTGCCGGCGCTTTTGCCGCCTAAGCCCAGAACCGGTACTTCCATCATCGTGTCGCGGTTGATAATCAGAATTTTACAGCTGTTTTTGTTTTTATCGTAGGCAATCAGGGCGAGAAAGTCGATCTGTTCATTGTTAATGTAGGAATCACTTTCTGTTACTGTGCCAAACTTGTCTACCCCACCGAGAAGAAACGTATACACATCAGGATCTGGTAAGTATTTCTGTTCACCGATATAGATTGCTTTTGACTCTTCATAATTTGTCAGGGTTTGACCGGCATTTTCAATTTTTTCCTGTCCAAATACTTGCCCAAATTCGTGTCCAAAATTGGTTACTGCTAAATAAGCAGTAACCACCGCGACCGTGCCGATAATCAGGATGACAAAGGTACGAAACACGATGTTACTGCTGGTTCTGCTATTTTTTCTCATCAGGTTCGATTAATTTAGACAGATTTTTTCTTTTTCAGGGCCACGAATACGACTGCTAAAATCACTGCACCCAAGCCTAAAGCCGGTATCAGCATGGAGCTGCTATTGCCGCCTGCTTGACCGGAAACTGCTGGTGGAGCGCTATTTTTCTTGGTCGTGTCAACGGTTGTTGTGGCGGTTGTGGCGGTTGTATCGGCAACCAGAATCGCCACTGGGCATAAATGCGGGAATTTAACAGTAATGGTGCCATCGGCATTGACTTTTACATCAGTCGACTCGATGAAATCCCATTTGCCGGTATCCTTGTTGAAAACGGTCACGATGACAGAGTCACCTGGTTTGTAATTGCCGCCTAAGGTCAGCTCCAGTTTTTGGCCCTTGTCAAAGGATAATTCCTGAGCTACTTTGATATCAAAGATCTCTCTGACTACTACCTTGTCTGCATCAATCCCGGGGAAATTCGCAGTTATATAATCTTCCAAATCCTTGGTGTATTGGGAGTCAGGATTGGTGAATTGGGCTTTGGCCTCGTCATAAACGGCTTTTTCTTCCGGACTCAAGGTGCCCTCTGCGGCGTCTGATGTAATCTTAATATCACCGGGCTCGATGGTGATCGGATTGCCATCGGCATCGGTAAATGTCGCTGCTCCCACCACCTCCGGTGCTGCCTTTGAGCTAACACTCGGGGCTACTGATGCAAATACCTGTGCACTTGTCAGTGATAACAGCACTGCTGTCATCACGACGACAACTTTCCAATTCTTCTTACCTTTCATAAATAAGTCCTCCTTCTAAATATTGGTTTTGTTTATCATTAAAAGCATTGACGCTTTTTATGCCTAGTTTTTTTTCAATGGTTTGATAAGCTTCCCCCATATTGGGTGGCCGCGATGTTAGATTGTGACAATCCGAACCGATAAAATCAACGCTGTTTTCATTGATCAGCTTCAGGGCTTTTCTTTGGGTGCCGCGGTTGATAAAATAATCGGCGTTGACCTGAATAAAAAAGTTATCACAGACATAGTCAATATTAGCGGTTCTTTTTTGAAGCCGAAGATAGCGATCCAAATGAGCAATCACCACTTTTAGCCGGGTTCTGTTTTCTATGGCATGAAGCGAATCCAGCATCCGCCTGGTCCAGACAGTCATCGGCATTTCGACTAATAAGAAATCCGTCTCGGAAATTTTTAGCAATTCGATGTCTTCCGAGTATACAATCCCATCGTAATAAGCGACTTCGGCCCCGACCCGGATCTTATCGAGTGGCAGCGGCAGCGATTTGATGGCGCTGGCTCGTCTTGCTAAAAAATCTTCGGGACTTTCCAGCCAGGGATAAAAGTGCGGCGTCGCAACAATCATTTCAACCCCCTGACTAAAGGATGCTTCCATCATTTCCATTGATTCTGCAACGTTTTTACTGCCGTCATCCATCCCGGGTAAAATGTGCGAATGAAAATCGATCATCCGCTCACCCCTGGGGTAGTGAAGCACTGGCCTTCACATAGTCCGTTTCGTAGTACCCTTTGTGGGCATATTTTTTATAATAGCCCGATTTTGCCTGGGTATAGCCATTAAAAACAAATCCCAGAATTTTCGTGTTGGAGAATTTTAGCTGCCGAATTGTTTCCGTAAGGGATTTGTGATCGCAGCGATCCTGCCGCACTACTACCACCATGCCGTCAAGATGTTTAGAGGCAATCACGGCATCAGCCACGACGGTGAGCGGCGGTAAATCAATTAAGATATAGTCATAACCCTCGGAACAGATATCTAAAAAACCTTTTAGCTTGTTGGAATCCAGCAATTCTCCCGGATTGGGGGGAATTCTGCCAGTCGGCGCCAGGTCAAACTTGACCTGTTCCGACATTCTTACACCCACTAGAATATCACTCACCGAAATCTCATGGTTGACCAGCAGGTCGGTCAAACCGACATTTTCATTGAGACCCAGTTTGGACGCGATGGTCGGTTTTCTAAAATCTGCTTCCAGAACCAGCACCTTCTTTTCGTTTGAGGCAATCGCATAGGCGACATTGATGGTGGTCAGGCTTTTGCCTTCCCCACTCAAGGCACTGGTAATGCCAATAATCTTGCATTTTTTTTCATCGGCAAACGAGAATTCCAAATTGGTTCGTAACAGTTTATAAGCCTCCGCGGCTTGAAAATTCAGATTACCGCCGATTTTTTGCTGTTCATTTAATTTATTACGATCAGCATCTTTGCCAGATGCCATTTTCTTTCTCCAACCCATCGGTACACTCCTCCTTTCGTTATCACTTTTACTTGTAATGACTGTAATAATTGTTATTATTGCTGGCCTTACTGTCCATATCTGGAATAATCGCCAGTAAGGGGATGTCTTCATAGTTGGTGATCAGGTAATTATCATCTCGGATGGTGGTATCACTCAGTTCCAGGACGATAATCATGCCGGCACATAAAAGAAAACCGATTAACGCACCCACCAGGGTGTTTTTAATCAGGCTGGGGCTGCTTTTCTCCGCCGGAATAACGGCGTAGTCAACAATCCGCACAGAGCTTCCTTCAACGATGCCGCTGATTTTTTCAGGTAAGATCCCGGCAATGGTATTGGCAATTTTTTCGGCCCGGTAGGGGTCGGTATCGGTCACCACCACTTCAAAGACTTCGGTTGAGCTGACCGATGCCGCCGTGATCATTTCGCTTAACTCCTCATAGGTTAAATCCAGTTCGGCCTTGCTGATGATCTCGGTCAGCACCTGTCGGGATTGCAGGATGACAATATAGGTGGCAACGAGACTTTTTGCCGCTGAAATATCACCGCTGGTCAGACTCAGCGCCGCGGAATCAAACGAAAGCGAACTATTGTTAACATACATCTGCGCCCGTGATTCATAAAGCGGTTCAACGTAAAAATAGGTAAAGGCCAGTACCAGGCCGCCGCATAAAACCGCTGATAAAACGATTAACCAGGCTTTTCGCCAGAGCGCTTTGATCAGTTTAAGTAAATCTATTTCTAAGTCTTCTTCTAGTTGATGGGTTGTGTTTGCCATGATTCTCTCCTAAATAGCACAGTGTTTAATCTTACATTGTTTGTTTGTACATTGTTTAACATCATTCATTAGTCTTTTTTCAGTTCATTTCAGTCTAGCACAATTTTTTTTGCAAAACAACGTGTGGCAAACTGTGTGACACAAATTTTCGCGTTTTTTTGAATTTATTTTTGAGTGATTTTTACGATTATTTAGCATATGTCAAAGATTTGCATTTTAATTAAGTTTTTTTAAAGAAATGTCTCTTTCTCACCATTAGCGATGGTATGGCACTTATTTAATATCCCGCCGGGACAATAACAGCGCCGGGGATAAAAATCGTGGTTAAAAATGGCGAAAAAAAAACACCGATCATAATGATCGGCGTTTGCTTATCTGCTTATTCTTAAATAATCTCGCTTAAAATGATTTGATTGTGGTGCCGGGAACGCTTCACATCAATGATCCGCTGATTCTGTGAGCCCCGGAATTTCAGCATCAGGCTCTTTTTAGCCATTTCAAACTTCCCGTCCACCAGCAGATCGGTGTGCGCCAGCAGCTGCCGCTGATCTTTTTTCGCCAGCAGGGTTTCGTAGCTGTAGCCGGTATAGGCCATCACATGATAGCCCAGCGCCTGTGATCGTCGGGCCAGTTCACAAAAGGCCTCGGGCTGTTCAAAGGGTTCGCCGCCGCTTAGGGTAATGCCGTCCAGCAGTGGGTTCTTTTGCATTTCGTCAATGATGGTTTCAATCGCCACCAGCTTGCCGCCGTTAAAATCGTGGGTGGCCGGGTTATGGCAGCCCTGGCAATGATGGGGGCAGCCCTGGGCAAAAACTACAAAGCGGATGCCCGGACCATCAACAATTGATTCTTTAACCACGCCGGCAATTCTTACCTTGGGGTTCATGTCAATTGCTCCAACCGGTCGCCACTATCCAGTGGTCCGGCGGTATTGAAATGATTGACCCGATCTTTTACTTCGGCTTTTTTGGCATCATTAAAACGGTCCAGGGTGCCGACCAGATAACCGGTGATGCGACGGATCCGCTCAAATTTAACATCATCTTCTGAACGCCCGCAGTTGGGGCACTCGTCGCCGATGATGCCGGTATAGCCGCACACCGGATCCCGGTCCACCGGGTGGTTGATGGAGCCATAGCCGATGCCGGCTTCTTTCATGGCCCGGACCACTTTCTCAAAGGCTTCCAGGTTATCCAGAGGATCCCCATCCATTTCCACGTAAGTGATGTGTCCGGCGTTGGTCAGCTCATGATAGGGAGCTTCCAGGGTGATTTTCTGGTAGGCCGTGGTGGGGTAGTAAACGGGAATATGAAAGGAGTTGGTGTAGTATTCCCGGTCGGTGACGCCGGGGATTTCACCAAACACCTGTTTATCCAGCTTGACAAAACGTCCGGCGGTGCCTTCAGCCGGGGTTCCCAGCAGGGTGAAGTTCAGCTGGTAGACCTCGCTGGTTTCATCCATGCGCTGGCGCATATGACCAATGATTTTAAGCCCCAGCTCCTGCACTGCCGCCGCTTCGCCATGGTGTTTTCCGGTTAAAACGGTCAAACATTCGGCCAGTCCGATAAAGCCCATGCTGAGGGTGCCATGTTTTAACACTTCCCGGATTTCCATCTCAGCGGTCAGCTTATCGGCGTCAATCCAGACCCCCTGGCCCATTAAGAAGGGAAAATTCTTAACCTTTTTGTGGGCCTGTATTTCAAAGCGTTCCAGCAGCTGTTCAATGACCAGGTCAATTTTCTGATCCAGCTCTTTGAAAAATAGTTCCTGGTCGCCTTTACAGTTTAAGGCAATCCGGGGCAGATTGATGGTGGTAAAACTTAAGTTGCCGCGGCCGTAGGTGATTTCGCGATTGCAATCGTGAACGTTACCGATCACCCGGGTACGGCAGCCCATATAGGCAATTTCAGTTTCCGGCTGACCTTCCTTATAATATTTCAGGTTATAGGGCGCGTCCAGGAAGGAAAAGTTGGGAAACAAGCGCTTGGCACTGACCCGACAGGCCAGTTTGAACAAATCATAGTTGGGATCCCAGGGGTTGTAATTGACCCCTTCCTTAACCTTAAAGATATGAATTGGAAAGATCGGGGTTTCGCCATTGCCCAGACCGGCCTCGGTGGCCAGCAGCAGGTTTTTAATCACCAGGCGCCCTTCGATGGAGGTGTCCATGCCGTAATTGATGGAGCTGAAGGGGATTTGGGCGCCGGCCCGGCTGTGCATGGTGTTAAGATTATGGACAAAGGCTTCCATCGCCTGGTAGACGCTGCGGTCGATCTCTTTTTCCGCATTTTCGATGGCAAAGCTCTGCACCCGGCTGATGATGTTGGCATCGTGTATCCATTGGGCCAGACTCCGGGTTTCTGCTTCCAGATAGGCTTGCGGGTGATTCAACTCGGGACTTAAGCCCTGTTTTTTGTCGATATCTTCACTGATGGCTTTAACCTTAGCTAAGGCGTTTTTGGTATCGGTTAATAAGGTTAAGGCCTTGGCCAGGTTTTCCCGATACAGCCGGATAAAGGTTTTTTTGACCCCGGGCACCATGGCATAGTCAAAATTGGGAATACTCTGGCCGCCATGCTGATCGTTTTGATTGGACTGGATGGCAATGCAGGCCAGCGCCGAATAGCTTTGAATGTCATTGGGTTCCCGCAGATGGCCATGGCCGGTGGAAAAACCCTTCTTAAACAGCTGTTCTAAATCAATCTGACAGCAGGTGGTGGTCAGGGTTAAAAAGTCCATATCATGAATGTGGATTTCCCCGGCTTTATGGGCCTTGGAATGGTCCGGATTGAGGACAAACATTTCATAAAATTGCTTGGCCCCCTCCGAGCCATATTTCAGCATCGTGCCCATGGCGGTGTCGCCGTCAATATTAGCGTTTTCCCGTTTGACATCGTTGTCTTTGGCCTCTTTAAAGGTCAGGTCTTCATATATTTTCATCAGCCGGGTATCCATTTCCCGGATCCGGGTCCGTTCGGCCCGGTAGAGAATATATTTCTTGGCGGTTTTGGCGTGTCCGGTTTCGATCAGGATTTTTTCAACCGCATCCTGGATTTCTTCCACCGTCGGGGCGTTGGTCTTCATTTCCTGTTCGATATAGATGGTCACCCGCTCGGCCAGATCCATGGCAGTCTGGTAATTCTGGCCGCCGATTTCAGTGGCGGCCTTAAAAATAGCATTGGCAATTTTTTCAATATTAAAAGGGGCTTCGCGTCCGTCTCTTTTTTTGATTTTAGTAATCATGCTGGTTTGTTTTCCTTCTTTCCGGCTAGTCTTTTTATTTATCTGGTGATCATTATGGGCATTGAAAAACCCCTCGACGGCCCGGGTCAAGAGGCATAATGATTGGTTTGCTCAAATACCATTACTATCTTATTTTGTTGTATTTATTTTACCACATACAAGATATGGTGTCAAACCCATTCTTCTCTGCAAACCCTTGCAAATTCAGATCGGCCTTAACTTTTTTCAGGAATGCCATAATTTTGCTAAAAAGGATTGACAGCTGTTAAAAGGTAATGTATTATCTATTAAGGTAATACATTACCTTAATAGCCGACTGGAGGTAGTATGGACACTAAAAATTCAATGCCTGATCAAAAATTTATCTTTGGTGGGATTCAAGTCGTTGCCAACCAGATGGATACGATGCTGGAGCGGGAACTGAAAGAACACAATTTAACCACCAAACAATGGCTGCTTACCGTTGTGGTTGCCAATACCTTTGATCACGACCCGACCATCAAAGAAGTGGCCAAAGGCATGGGCAGTTCCCATCAGAATGTTAAACAGGTGGCACTTAAGCTCGAACAAAAAGGCTTCGTTGTGATGGAAAAAGATCCCCATGATGCCCGGATCACCCGGATTAAACTAACTGATGCGGTTGCTTCTTTTGGTAAAGCAAGTCAGCAAAAATCAGTGCTCTTCACTGAAAAATTATTTAAAGGTCTTTCGGCTGAAGAAATGGCGATGACCCGGTCAACCCTCGAAAAATTGTTGGCCAACCTGGCCGAAATGGACCAGGAATCGAAATAACAGGAGGAAAACACGTGAAAAAAGCAATGATAATTGTTCTCAGTATTCTGGGGGTATTGGTACTGGTCGGTGCGGGGGGCGTTTTTTACATCACCAACGGCCTGGAAGCCGGAGAAAACCTGGCGATCAACCCGGTCGATCTGACCAAGATTGAAGACGGCAGCTATGCCGGCGTTTATAAAGCGGGGCGTTGGAGCAATGAGGTGGCTGTCAGCGTGGCCGATCACCAGATTAAAAACATCGAGGTGGTCAAAACAGTCACTATCGAATCGCCGGAAATGACCAGCACCATCATCAACAGTGTGCTTGAAAAACAGAATACCACTGTCGACACCGTCACCGGTGCCACGGTCTCAAGCAAGGCCTATCTTAAATCGATTGAAAACGCCTTATCCCAATGATGGGTTTGACGTTTGTTTGATTAAGCGTTTTAAAGCAAGCAAACAGCCTGTTGTCGATGGTCGGCAACAGGCTGTTTGTTTTGCTTATTTTTTGAGATCATAATTTAAGATTGTTGATTTACATTCCTGGCTGGTTGATCTCTTCCAGGGTTTTCCCCATCGTTTCCTTGCCGAACACCGCAACCACAACGGCCACCACCGCAAATACCAGGGTCAGGGTGATAAAGACATTGGTATAGCCGATTTCGGTGCCATAATAGTTATAGATCACCGGTACCACAAAGGGTGCTGAAAAGGCCCCAATCCGACCAAAGGCCGCGGCCCAGCCGGAACCGGTGGCCCGGAAAAAGGTGGGATAGACTTCCGGGGTATAGGCGTAAACGCAGCCCCAGGCTCCCAGGCTGAAGAAATAGAGCATTGAACCGTAGATCAGGATTTGCTCGACACTGTCGGCATGGCCAAACAGCCAGGCCGCCAGGGCGGTTCCGGCGAAATAAATGGCCAGTACTTTTTTGCGCCCGACCTTTTCGATCAGGTAGGCGGCACTGAAATATCCCGGCAGCTGGGCCAGACACATAATCAGGGTAAACTCAAAACTTTTGGTCAGCGTAAAGCCCTTGGCCACCAATAGCGATGGGGTCCATAACACAAAGCCATAATAACCAAAATTAATACCAAACCAGATCACCCATAAAACAATGGTGGAGCGGATATACTCTTTGCCCCATAAATCCATAAACGATGCCTTGATATGGGCTAGCTTATCGGTTGCTGATTGATCGGCTTTCACCTGGCTGGTAATATTGGCCTGTTTCTCCATCGTCATCAGCAGATCTTCGGCTTCACTGGTTTTACCCACCGATTCCAGATAACGGGGCGATTCGGGCACGGCCATCCGAAAAAAGGCCGCAAACAGGGCTGGGATGCCGCCGACAAAAAAGGCCATCCGCCAACCGTAGACGGGAATAAACAAATACGCTACGAAGGCCGCAATCAGCCATCCCCAGGCCCAGAAGCTCTCTAAAATAATAACATTGCGGCCCCGCATCCGGGTCGGCGAAAACTCACTGACCAGGGTTGATGCCGCTGGCAGTTCGCCACCCAGGCCAAAACCAGTACAGAATCTTAACACCAGCAGCATGGTAAAATTGACGGCAAAGCCGGACAGCGCGCTGGACACCCCATAAATAATCAGGGTCCACATAATCACCGTGCGGCGGCCCCATTTATCGGCGGCCATGCCGGACAAGCCGGCGCCCAAAGCCATCCCCAGCATCCCGATGCTGCCCAGCAAACCGAGCTGGCTGGGGTCCAGGGCCCATTCTTTACCAATGGCTGCCATCACACCGGAAACCATCCCCTGATCCATCGCATCAAACATCCAGCCGATCCCGGTTAACAGCAGCACC
>PGZR01000185.1 GCA_002841405.1 Firmicutes bacterium HGW-Firmicutes-4
CAAGAATAATTGCAGAGGAGGTTTTTTTTTGAAAACTCAATTTAATATTGGAAATCTGGAATTTTCCAAACCCATCGTCCAGGGTGGCATGGGGATTGGCATTTCCCTTTCCCGCCTGGCCGGAAACGTCTCGAAATTTGGTGGCCTCGGGGTCTTGTCGGCTGTAGAAATGGGTTCTGATTACCCGAACTACCAGAAAAATCCGCGAGAAGCTAACCGACAGGCCATGGCGGATCACTTCAAACATGCTAAAGAAATATCCGGCAATCGTCCCATTGGGCTTAATATTATGGTGGCTTTGACCCAATATGAGCAACTGGTCAAGGATGCTGTGCAAACCGGTTACGACATTATTTTTGCCGGCGCTGGTCTGCCCTTAACGCTTCCGGAACTGACCCGTAATTCTTTAACCAAGATCGCCCCGATTATTTCTTCTAAACGGGTGGCTAAACTAATTTTAAAGCATTGGTGGCGTCATTACGAAGTCGCTCCGGATGCCATTGTCCTGGAAGGTCCCCTGGCCGGCGGACATTTAGGCTTTAAAAATGAAGATCTCACCCCGGAACGGCTGGCTGAACAAACGCTCCCCTCACTGATTCCCGGTGTCCTGGAAGAAATCAAACCTTATGAAGATCTGGTCGGACGACATATTCCTTTAATTGCCGGCGGCGGGATTACCACAGCAGCCGATGTCCGGGAAACGCTAGCAGCCGGTGCCGATGCGGTGCAGATCGGTTCCCGATTCGTTGCCACCGAAGAATGTGATGCCTCTCAGGTATTCAAAGAAGCCATCGTCAATGCCAAAAAAACCGATATCGAAATCATTGTCAGTCCTGCCGGTTTGCCGGGTCGGGCGATCCATAACCGCTTTCTGGAAGAGGTTAAAGCCGGGCTGCGACATCCCCAAAATTGTCCCATTAATTGCATTAAATCCTGTGATTTCAAAACCGCTCCCTATTGTATCGGCCTGGCACTGATTGCCGGAAAAGAAGGTGATCTGGAAAACGGCTATGTTTTTTCCGGCGCCAATGCCTACAAGATCGATGAAATCACAACCGTCGAAACCTTAATGAATGAATTAACCAAAGAATTATATTAAGCAAATGATCTGCTGATTGATCCATCAAATCTTAATGAGCTCTAAGAAAACCGTTAATAGCTGAGCTTTTCTTGACAAATATTTTTTTAAGGCTATAATTAGTTAGACAATCTAATAACAATGGAGGTGATCCTTTGGACTCTTTTTCTTCCCAACTCAACGCCGTTCTGGTTGATACTTTCAATAATATTTTAAAGTTTGAAGAAGATTTACTCAAACAATCAACAAATATTGATTTATCAATTAATGAAATGCATCTGATTGAGCATGTGGGAAAAAATAAAAATGATGGAAGAACCATTAGTGATCTTGCCCAAAGCCTTAACATTACCCTCCCTTCGGTGACCGTAGCCATTAATAAACTGGTCAAGAAAGGGTATGTAAAGAAAGAAAAGAGCAATACCGATGGACGGGTTGTTTACGTCCGGCTCACTGATAAGGGTTTGCGGATCGATAAAATTCACCAGTACTTTCATGTAAAAATGGTGAAAGATATTTCAAAAGAAATGACCGATGAAGAGAAAGAAGTTTTAATTCACGGCATGGAAAAATTAAATGGTTTTTTCAGAAAAAAAATATCAAGGTTATCTGACGAAAACGAAACGACTGAACCTTGATGCTTGGAGGAACAAATGTCCTTTACAATTATCGGTACTGGTTCTGCATTGCCCAAAACAATTCAGACCAATGAAGACCTCGCCCAGTTTCTGGAAACATCCCACGATTGGATTGTTTCCCGAACTGGCATCGAAGCGCGACATATTTGTGTGGCCGAATCCATTTTGGATATCGCACTGGAAGCCAGTGTGAAGGCCCTGGAAAATGCTCAAATCAAACCGGCAGAACTTGATCTGATTATCTGCCCCACCCTTGGCGGTGATACCGTCACCCCTTCCCTGGCCTGTCTGATTCAGGAACAACTGGGTGCAACCTGCCCCAGTTTTGATCTCAACGCTGCTTGTTCCGGCTTTGTCTATGGGCTGGATGTGGCTGATGCATATTTTGCCCGGAATAACGACATGAAAATTCTGGTCATTGCCGTGGATGCCATGTCTAAACTGGTGGACTGGCAGGATCGCGCCACCGCTGTTCTTTTCGGAGACGGCGCCGGGGCAGCGGTGCTGGCCAGTGGGAATAGTTTAAAAGCCATTCAGCTGACCGCCGTCGGAAATCAGCATGCCTTAAGTATTCCCTGGCCTAAGGGGAATCATCCCCTGACCCAAAACCAGTTAAACCCGGCCCCCTATCTGCTGATGGACGGGCCCGAAGTTTATCGCTTTGCGGTAGCTGCCATCTGCAATGACTTACGTTCAGTGGTAAAAGCCGCCGGCATTGAACTGGCCGATCTGGATTATATCATTCCCCACCAGGCCAACCTGCGGATTATCGAAGGGGCTGCCAAACGCCTGAAACTGCCCATGGATAAATTTGTCCTGCGAGTCAACGGCTGCGGCAACACCTCAGCCGCCAGTATCCCACTGGTGCTGGATGAACTTAACCGCAGTAACACCTTTAAACCCGGCACCCGGATTGCCCTAACCGCTTTCGGCGGTGGCCTGACAACCGGCGCCTGCGTTATTGAATGGACCTGATCATCATACGGCATCAATTTAGTTATTAAAAAGACTTCAGATTAAAGTCAAAAGTAGTACCGACAATTGTTACATCATGTTGTATGCATCAGAGCGGACACGGCGATAGCCTGTCCGATTCTTCGCGAAGGCAACGAGCCAATCATAAGCTTGCTTATAGTTGGCGACTGCCCGCGACTCATGCGAAAAGAGCGTAGCGAATTTCGCATAGTGCAGCATACAACAGATTAACAATTGTTCGGTACGGGAGCTCAATCAAAAATTTATTTTATAATCTTAGGAGGATTAATCAAATGGTATTAGAAAAAGTAGTGGAAATTTTACGGAATTACAAAGATGAACAAGATCTGGAAGTAAC
>PGZR01000039.1 GCA_002841405.1 Firmicutes bacterium HGW-Firmicutes-4
CACCCCACAGGAAATTCCCGGATGCAGATAAACCCGTTGGCCAACAGGATGGCCGACTACATTTTTGCCTCTTGCAATGATCTCTCCGGCAATTTCATGCCCCAAAACTCTGGGATAAACAAGATCCCGTTGGCCGACGGTAGCACATTTTAAATCGGTTCGACATATATTGCAGGCTCTGACCCGCACCAGAATCTCCCCGGCATCACAGACCGGCATGGCCCGATCTTGCAACACCAATTCGCCCGGTTTTTCCAAAACAACTGCTTTCATATCTTATCTAACCTCATTCTCTAAACTATCTGACAACCGTGTCCAAAAACGATCCATTCCTATTTTAAACAAAAAAAGCTACGCTTATAAAGCGCAGACTCTCCACATCTCTCAACATCTAATTTTCAGGCAGGTCTTCTGACTCATGATCATCACTTCTGTCGCCTTCCCATTTTTAAATAGTGGCATATTGACAGAAATTCCCAGTTTACAGCGGCGGGCCCGTATAAGCTTCTCACTTATTTTCCTATTCTCCCCAAGGGGCACCTGAAAACGATTATTAAATTTTGAATTATTATATCATAACTCTAATCCAGTATAAAACAGCCGTTAAGCAACTTTAATCAATTTTTATACAATATAATTGGTTTACTTTGTCAGTATTATTTGTTTGATACAACTACTTCATCCAAACATATTTCCATCCCAGCTTCGCTGCTGGTGCTTTCAAATAAAACCACTCCTTGCTGATCGGTTAAGCGTACCCACACCGCCGCGGTGATACTCTCTGTGATCTCCCGATCCATCAGTCCATCCACTGGTGCCCGGAGTGTTCCCCCGCCAGCCATCTTTGCACTAAAAGCCAGAGCCCCGGCAGGACCTTCCAGCTCCCCGGCACAGGATCCCATTTCTTTATCGACTTCCCATTTTACCAGCCGGGAACGATTATAGGTGGCAAAACGCCGGGTGATCCCGTTAAAATCAGTAAAATAGGCAAAAAAACCCGGGAATTCCATTCCCAAAAAAGGGATGTTCGCCCGTGAAAAAACGAAAGAAGCATTCCTTGCTTCAAAATGGCTGGCCTGAAGCCAGAGATAGGTTTTAGGAAATGAGCGGCCGTAGTCTTTTTCGATATAACCCACGCCGCCATTAAAATTCAGGATCTCCCCATCCAACTCAATATCGCCCTTTATTTCATGGTACAAATGGATGATCGCATGGTAGCATTCCATAAACGGCAATGCTCCAAAAGGCCCCATAATTCCAGGATTCTTGGGACCACTGGGAAAGGGATGAACATTGTCAAAAGTCAGCCGTCCTTTGATGCTCCCTTCACCAGTGTCCACATTTAATGACAGACCCAGGGCATTAAAACCATTATTCTCAATTTCCACATCAAAGTCGTCAGATCTGGCACTGAACTCTGAATAGGGAAAATGATGATACCAGGTTTTTCCGTTTACGGCATTGATTACCTGGATAAAGGCATGTTTTTTTCCCTGGGGATCAATGGCCATGCCCGGAATAATGGCGATGGCGTGTTTCCGATCGGCACTGATACATTTAAAATACCAGCCCTCAAAATACCGTTTGTGTTTGTTTTTTCCCTGAAAAAATGCCTGCTTAATCATCAGTTCTTGTCCTTTCATGTCGCGAAATCAGTCGATTTGTGGTGAATTTTCCGTATTTACTGGAGTTCTACAAACATCAGAACCAGTGCGGCAGCCAATAAAGAACTGGCAAAATTAACAAAATCATTGTTCACAAAGGTGATACCACTATACAGCTGGTTGGGTTTGTTGTTATGATCCGGTTTTTCTGTTAGTTCTCCGGTTTCATGGCTGATGTATTTGGCCTGGATAGCGGCACCCATGAAGCTGTCGAGGATTGACCCCAGCAGCCCGCCCAATGTAATAATGCCGATTTGCAGCCATAACAGTACGCCGCTGTTTCCGGCCGCAAACTGATAAAGACCATAGGTCAATGCCACCACTGCCGAACCACCCAGGGATGCCAATAGACCCAAGGGACTGACGCCACCGGAAAGCCCCGGAATAACGGGTTTTAAAGTTAGCAACGAAACCGGTGCCTTGCGACTGAGAATACCGATTTCCGAAGCCCAGGTATCGGCATTGCAAGCCGCAAATGCAGCTGCCACCGCCACCAGGTAGGCCGGATTCTGTGATAGTGCAAAGGGGACTGCCATAATCAGTGCCGCTCCACCATTAGCACCTACCTGAATAATATCCCGTGGCCCCGATTTGGCATGGATTCTGGCCTCAATGGAATCTTTAAAACTGGCTTTAAAATGCGATAAAAAGGTAGAGCTTAAAAAGAAGACCATCAGTAAAATAAAGAATAAGGGCCCGCCGGCCAGATACAAGGCTACTCCTAAAAAAAAGGCTCCCAATGCTGCTGAAAAGGTTAATGATTTTCGCCGGTAAGCAAAAAAAGCCCCGCCAAAAGACAAACAAATGTATATCACATGTTCTAGAGTCGAACCTGTTTGTGCCGCTACACTATAGTCAATTAAATTTTCCATTCTGCATCTCCTATAAGACAAATAAAAAATAATAGGCTCCGGCACTCACCAGTGGCACCGTTAGATTATCCAGCCCCTGTGGTGTCAACGCTTCCAGCCCAGTTGCCAGAACCGCTAAAATTATCGCGGGTATCAAGTCCTGGGACTGGCCGGTGGCAGCCAATAAAATCAGCGTCACCAAAAAAGAAGCTCCAAACATGGTGAGACTGCCGGACAGGGTTTTCTCTGATCCCAATATTTGATATGGCTTTATGGGCCATCGGGTACCCACCACTGCCGCCAAACCATCACCGTAGCCCATGATTAGAATCCCCACCCCACCAACCACCGGGTTTTCCAGGGGTCCAAAGCTAATCATGACTAAAATCAGCAACGAAATGGCATAATAGACGGTACCCAGATCGCCTTTCCCGGCTCCTCGCTCCATCGACGAAAAAAGCTGAAAGCGGTAGGACAGATAATTCAGAACCACAAAACAGGCCGGTACCACGGCGGCCCAGATAGGACTGTCAAAAAAGACCATCGCCAGCAGCCACCAGTTGCAAACCAGAATATGGACCGCTTTGCGGCTGGCCTCTTTGCCGAACCGTTCTAGAAATTTGGCGAGAAAAATCACGCTAAACACATAAATAAATGACACAATTATACCCAAAAGATTAAAATAGTTCCAGATATTTTCCATTAGATGCCTCCATTCACCGCAGCTTATTGACGAAACGTTGTCAATAACAGCTGTCCGTTCGCTGTAACAAAAAGCAAAAGCTTTTCCCATCCGGGAACATAAATCCGTTGGTCCAATAAACGATATCGGGCTTTCCGACAACGTTTTATTATTTTTCGGTAATAAAGCAAAGACAATAACACCGGCAGCCGGGCTTTTTTGTCAAATACTGCCAGATTTGCTGTAATTCGATTATAGCGGCTTTCGGCTTCGGCCGCAAGGTACTCCCAGAGCCTGATCAGCTCCGGTGTTGGCTCCGGTCCCGCCAGATCCTCCGAATTAACCCCTAAGGCAATCATTAAATCCTCGGGCAGATAAATGCGATTAAGCCGGTAGTCCGTGCCTACATCCCGCAAAATATTGGTGAGCTGCATGGCAATGCCCAGTTCCACTGACAATTTTTCAGTTTCACTGGTCACTGGTTTTGCCAGCAGCGGACAAAGCATCAGGCCTACGGTTCCGGCCACCAGATAACAATAATCCAACAAATTATTGAAACTTTTCGGCTGTTTAAAATCAACATCCTGAAGCTGCCCGATGAGCATCTCCTGGAAGGGCCGAATTTTTAGGGGGAAATCAGCAATCCGGCAGAAGGCATAAATGGCAAATACCGCCTGGGCCTGTTCTTGGGGTAATTTTCGAAAGGCCCGATAAAAACTGCTGGAATTATTTTGAATCAGGGTTTCGCACCAGTCCAGATCTCTTTGGATCCCATCCGCGATCATTTAAAATCCCTCTCATTTAAAGTATGTTTGTTTTTATACCCTAAACGATTCAAAAAACACCCTGGTCACCCAGGGCATTAGATCGTACCGATACTTATTATTAAACCTTCGTCGAAGCGGCGTATTTCTGCCTCAATGACAAACAGTTTCTCAGCTTATTTCAATTTGCCTAACACTTCTTCCACATCCGGCAGCGTCCGAATTTCGTATTTCTTGACCCAGATCACCATCCCGGCTTCGTTAATCAGAATATTGGCTCTTTTTGAGGCGCCGTGTTCTTCACTGAAAATACCATAGTCTCTGGCCACCGCACCCAGAGGAACAAAGTCTGATAGAATTTTGATGTGTTTCAACGATAAAGCACGGGCCCACACCGATTTGCTGGGCTGGGGATCAACACTAAGTCCCAACACCACGGTATTTTTTTCCGCAAAGCGATCGGCATTACGATCCAAAGATCGCATCTGGTCGGTACACACCGATGTCCAGGCCAGGGGATGCCAGGATAGTAGCACCTTTTTCCCTTTAAACTGACTCAATGTGACCATTTCGCCGTTTTGATCCGCCAATGTAAAATCAGGAGCCATTGCCCCCAATTGTATCATCTCTGTCATAAACTATTGCCTCCTCTTTTGATATTTTAATTTACTCAATGTTACTTGAAACTGAAATTTCGAGTTCTACCGGCAAGCCCTCATCCTCAATCATTTTTAGAAAGGTCGCGACAATTTCCGGATCAAATTGAGCACCGGAACATCCTTTCAATTCGCCAATGGCATAAGACAAGTCACTGGCTTTTTTATAGCTGCGGCTATGAGTCATCACATCAAAGGAATCTACGACGTTGATGATTCGGCCCAAATAGGGAATTTCCTGGGCTTTTAATCCATTGGGATAGCCGGTTCCGTCATATTTCTCATGATGCGCCAGAATATATTCGGCGATATGCTCCAGTGCCGGGGTGGACTTGGCAATCCGGTAGCCAATTTCCGGATGGGTTTTAATGATTTCCCATTCTTCTTTACTAAGCTTAGTTGGTTTATCCAGAATATATTCCGGTATTCCAATTTTGCCAATATCATGAAGCAAGGATAACAGCTCCAGTTCATCCATCTGATCTTTACGAAGATCCAATCGACTTCCCAGAGCTTTGCTCAATTGAGTAATCCGCATGGTATGGGCTTCGGTCTCGGTGCTTTTTTCGTGAAGGGTTCTGGCTAGCGAACGGATCGTCGCATTTCGGGAACTGCTGCTTTCCATCAGCTTATTCCGATACATTCGATTTTCAGCCAGGTTCAAGACATCTTCCGGAATTTTCAGGTCCGTATTGCTTTCAGCATAACCCATCGCCAAGCTGAAATTTAAGTGAAATTCCCGAATTTTTTCAATTTCATCGGTGATATCGCGGATCAGCTGACAAACCCGCTCCTGATCAATCTCTTTGAGCAAAATGACAAACTCATCTCCTGGCCACCTTGAAATAACATCGGTAGGACGACATAACCGCCTCAGCACCTTGCTCACGGCAATTAGGATCTGATCACCTTCCTGATGACCAAAGGCATCATTGGTCAGCTTAAGTCCATTGACATCAGCCATAATGATGAAATAATGGGCACTTTTTTGTTGGCCGAGGACTTTAAACTGCATTTTCATATAATCTCGATTTTTGAGCTGAGTCAGGGGATCTGAATAACTCAAGAACAAAATTTCTTCTTCGTTAATTTTTCTCTTGGTGATATTGGAGAGGGTACTAATAAAGCGTAGCGGTTCATTATTTTCATCTCGCTGAACCACCTTGCCCCGATGCGAGACCCAAATAATTCCATATCGTTCAGAACTCACCCGATATTCTGCTTCAAAATAGTCGGTCTTACCACTGAGGATATCCATGAAACTGCTTTCCAGCCGTTTTTTACAGTCATCGTGGATTTTTGAGAAATAGTCCTGGTAGAGATGCAGCCCATCATTTCCCTGATAGCCAATTAATTCCTTCCATTCCGGACTGATATAGGCTTCCTTTCTTTGTACCCAGATATCAAGATACCCATCATTGGTTGCTTCCATAATCAGACGATAGCGCTCATCCATCATTTTTAAATTCTGATTGGCCAGATCAATTTCCTGAAGCATTTGGTTAGTTGAAACTGCCAGCGTTTTGAGTTCATCTCTTCCATCCATTTCAATCGCTAGGCTGGTGTCCTTTTTTAATCCTACTTCTTTGGTAAAGGAAATCAGCGTTTCAATCCGCTTTAAAAAATGCCGGTTTACGATAAAATAATCAATGCCCAGGATAAGCAAAAGGATTCCTATGAAACTGACCATAAAGAGATTAAATTGATGCTTGACAAAGCTATAGTTTTCTTCAACCCGGGATATCGTCATCAAAATGGTTTCTTCCCCATTGCTATCCAGCTGAAGTCGGCTGGCGGTGAGATAAGGTTTACCGTCGAATATTCTTTCCATAATTTGATTTTCGGTAATCGCGACTGTTGATCCCACTTCTCTGAATTCCACATTGACTCCGGTTAAACCCTCGATATAAGCCGACATTTCATCATCAACAGTTTTGACCATCACCAAGCTACCGTTGCTTGCCACCGTGCGGTTAGAATTGCTAACCCGCCCGGAAGCAATCAGATATGACTGCCCATCCAGAATTATCAGATTTGTTATGGTCTCCTGATCATCTGTCAAAAACCCGGCGTAAAAGTTATTCCGGCCGATTTTTTGGATCAGCCCGGCTGCTTCTTCTTCCGTCAGACCAAAATCCACAGATCCCACCACCTCGCCGGTTTGATTGACAAAAAGCATCATATTCAAACTCAGATTTTCCAGCGTTTCCTGATTTAGGTTCACTGCCACGTAAGTCGGATTATGATCATTGATGTAATTATAGGTGTCATCCCAATAGGACCAGTCTTTTAAGATGCTGTTGAGATTTTCTTTTTCATTTTCTATGATCGTCTCAACCATTTCAAAATCTTTATCGACCTGATTTCGCTGGGCGGTATCAACATAGCCGTAAAAAACCCAATAAAAAATCCCATAGGTGATCCCCAAAAGCACCGCCGCACTGCAAAGGGCAATTATAATTGTTTTATATTTCAGTTTCATTCAGCACCATCTCTGTCTTTTTACCATGACCTGTTTTTTCTGCCAATTTCAATCGTTTTCATTGTAACGGTCAATGCTCTATTTTTTCTTAACCATGACCCTTTTTCAGTTGAGATCATGCCGGAAGATCAGACGATGTATCAAATGCTAATTTACTCTGATTCGCCGAACGCTTCCATCCATTGGAACGGTTATAATTGAAGTGAATCTTCCTGACCCTATCATAACAATAATCATCTCAAAATGACAGTCCCTATTTTTTAAATTTTCCTACTTTCCAACCAATCTAGCCGAACTATTATTGTCTTAATCCATTTCTGCATCTTGACATTTTTATTTAAGATGATATAATGCTGACAATTAAATACTCATTTGCGGGGGGACTTATTGTTGAGAAGGTTAAAACCTGACCCTATGAACCTGTTAGTTAATACTAGCGTAGGGAGGCAAGGCGTCTTAACTGAATTTTAATACGTACTTTCAGTGCTTTCCTATTCTGGAAAGCACTTTTTTTATACCCAAAATTCAACTCTGAAAGGAAAATATTGTGAAAAATTACAACACTCAAATGGCAGCAGCAAAAAAGGGGATCATCACCCCGGAAATGGAAACAGTGGCTCAAAAGGAAGGTCTCGATGTTAATAAACTCATGAGTCTGGTTGCCTGCGGTCAGGTTGCCATCCCGGCCAATATCCGTCATCATTCCCTTTCTCCTGAAGGCATCGGTACCGGTCTGAAAACAAAAATCAATGTCAATCTGGGCGTCTCCGGAGATTGTAAAGACTATGCCGTTGAACTGGAAAAGGTAAAACTCTCTTTAAAATTTGGCGCCGAAGCGATTATGGATTTAAGTAACTATGGGAAAACCAATACTTTTAGAAAACAGCTCATCGCCATGTCCCCGGCAATGATCGGTACGGTTCCGATGTATGATGCCATTGGCTATCTTGAAAAAGATCTGCAGTCGATTACCCCCCAGGATTTTATGCGGGTGGTCCGTGCTCATGCTGAAGAAGGGGTTGATTTTATGACTATCCACGCCGGGATCAACAAGCGGGCGGTGGAAGCCTTTAAACGGGATGGCCGGCGAACCAATATTGTCTCCCGGGGTGGGTCGCTGCTCTTTGCCTGGATGGAAATGACCGGCAACGAAAATCCTTTTTATGAATATTACGATGATTTTCTGGAGATCCTCCGGGAGTTTGATGTCACCATCAGTTTGGGTGACGCCCTGCGCCCTGGCTGCATTGACGACAGCTCCGATGCTTCTCAGCTCAGCGAACTGATCGAACTGGGTCATCTGACCAAACGGGCCTGGGCTAAAGATGTTCAGGTAATGGTTGAAGGACCCGGCCATATGGGCATCAACGAGATCGCTGCCAATATGGTTATTCAGAAAAGGCTGTGTCATAATGCCCCCTTCTATGTTCTCGGCCCGCTGGTAACCGATGTGGCTCCAGGCTATGACCATATTACCGCCGCCATCGGCGGTGCGATTGCTGCTGCCAACGGCGCCGATTTTCTTTGCTATGTGACCCCCGCCGAGCATTTGCGGCTCCCAGATATCAATGATGTAAAAGAAGGCATCATTGCCACAAAAATTGCTGCCCATGCTGCCGACATTGCCAAGGGCATTCCCAATGCCCGGGACTGGGATAATAAAATGTCCGATGCCAGGCGAAAGATTGACTGGGATACGATGTTTGAGCTGGCTATCGACGGCGAAAAAGCGAAAGCCTATTATGAAAGCACCCCCACCGAAGAAAAACACAGCTGCTCGATGTGCGGCAAAATGTGTGCGGTTCGTACCACCAATATGATTCTTGAAGGCCAAACGGTAGCCTTCCGCTCTGAGGAATAATCAACTTTATTTTATTAGGCCTTATCTTTTTTTTTAATCTGCCGATATTCATGTTAGTGGATTGCGTCTTTCTGTCGCGATCATTTCGTAAAAACATGGAGGTGGATTTATGAAAATCGAAAGTTCAACCGTCGCAATGGCAAGCCAAAATAGTTATAAGGAAGCAACCAGAGCGGTCGAGTCTTTGAAAACCTGGGATCCCCAGGGTAACACGAGAACGACAACTATAACCAATTCTTCGGCAAAGGGGATGGACACCCTTGAAATATCAGAGGCGGCCAAAAATCTTCAATTAAACAACCAAGCGCCGATTTCGGCTGCCACCGATGAGGAAGCATCCTCACTGACCAGCAAGGAAGAACAGCAACTCACCTTATTGAAGCGGATGATAGAGGCTTTGACCAAGAAAAAAATAAAATTTGTCAAGCCGACAAAAGCAACTCTGGCAGATCCCAAAATGAATCAGGCAATCCAGGGTGCCTATTCCTCACGAAGTTCACTGCTGACAGCAGCGGCTGGATGGGCGCAGGGTTTAGCTGGTGCCCAGCCCCGCAGCAGTGCCAGTGGTTCTACCGGTGACGGCTTTGAATACAATCACAGCATCACCCATTATGAATCCCAAAGTACTTCTTTTCAGGCCCAGGCATCGGTCACAACTGCCGATGGCCGACAGATTAGTATCGATCTGCAACTAAACCTCAGCCGTGAATTTATGTCCCGGTCCAATCTTACCATTCAGGGTGGTGATCAGCCCGTTCAAGTTGATCCCCTGATTATTAACTTTGATACCGGATCAGCATCCCTGACTGCCGAAAAATATGCCTTTGATATTGATGCCAATGGGACTCTCGATCAAATTTCCTTTGTTGGACCCGGTAGCGGCTTCCTGGCGCTGGATGCAAACAATGACGGAAAAATAAATGACGGCAATGAACTCTTCGGGCCGCAAAGCGGCAACGGTTTTGACGATCTGGCTAAATATGATGCGGATGGCAATAACTGGATCGACGAAAATGATGCCATCTATGATAAACTACAGATCTGGTCCAAAGATTCCAGCGGCAAAGATGTTTTGATGGCGCTGGGACAAAAAGGGGTGGGTGCCATTTATCTGGGCAACGTCAACACCAGTTTTGCCCTGAAAGGCGATGACAATCGGACGAATGGTCAACTGCAACGAACCGGGATCTATCTTAATGAAAATGGTTCCGCCGGAACCATCCAGCATATTGATCTGAGCATCTAATTTTCTAACATTGATCCATGTAGATCCTTGCGCCTTCACCATCACCAGATAAATATTAACGATCAAAGCGCCCTTGATTATGATTTCTTCGTTTTAAACGGATGAGTCATGATCAAGGGCGCTTTATTTTATTCATTTTCGATAATTACTTGTTGCTGTTTTCTGTGGCGCTCCGAAATTGGCACAATGGGACGCACCTGGCTGGTTAGTAAGATCATCGCTCCGATTATGGATATACCAGCCCCTAAATACAAAGCATAATTATAGCCAAAATGATCAACGACAATCCCCGTTAACAGTGGCGCAACAATACCGCCAATGGTTGCACAGGTAGCATAAAGGCCTGTAATTTTCCCCGCATTCTGTGGAGAAAATACAATCGGCATGGAATAATACCCCCCCATTGTCAAACACAATAATCCATTTGAAGCCGAGATAAAAGCCACTGCTGCCAAGGGTGTTGTCGCTTGTGAACCCAATACCAATAAAATTCCGGCTCCAACCATTCCCAACAACGGAAACATTTTTCTGCCGATATTATGACCGAATTTATTGGCCGCCTGATCTGCCAACCATCCTCCCAGGGGATAGGTCACCGTTGCAACAATATAGGGCATCATCGTATAGATCGCGCTGGTCCCCATTTCAAACCCCCGCCCCTTGACAAAATAGGTAGGTAACCAGGTCATAAATAAGTAAAACAAATAATTGGTACAGAAAAACGAGATGGCACCAGTCCATACTGATGGTGTTGAAAAAATGTCTTTTGAAGTCAGACTGACCTCTTTCCCGGACTGATCCACTTGAAGTCCTTGATCTGACCGAATGTAGTTAAGCTCGTCTTGACTGACGGTGGGGTGATCCTGGGGTTTATCTTTACCGAATTTCCACCAGATTATCACCCAAATCGGTGCTAAAAAAGCGAAGACATGAAATACCATTTCCCAGCCCCAGACATTAATAATCCAGGCCGAAAGCGGCATAGCCAAGGCAATACCAATGGAAACGCCCATGATGCTGACACCCCATGCCAAACCGGATTCTTTTTTAGGAATCCATTGTGCAATAATCGTGGACATCGCTGGCAGCGAAACCCCTTCACCCATTCCCATCAAGATCCGTATTATAATCATAAGACCAATGGTTGTCCCAAAAGGTGTCGCAAAAACAAACACCGACCACCAGATGGCTCCAAACATGACAATTTTTCCGCCACCAAAACGATCTGCCAACCATCCGCCTAATAGTTGCGTACAGGCGTAACCAATAAAAAAAGCGGTGGATACCAACCCGAATTGGGTGGCATTCCAATTGAAATATTTCATCATAGAAGGTCCGGCCATCGACATACATGACCGGTCCATGTATAAAACAACGTAACAAACAGTCAGCATAAAAACGATCTTCCATCTTTTATTTCCGATACTTGGACTCATCCTTATTCCCTTTCTATTACAACTTTTTAAAATTGTTCAAACGTTTAGATTCTTCGTCATTTTCTCTGGAATACTTATATAATCTATGATAGTATGTCATTAACATTTAAATCAATTTAAATGTTTTTATTATTGTCCTTTTCTCGTAATCTTCTTCTTTTCATTTGTTATTTTTGTGCTTAAAATGCTATTTGCGGGAGGTATTTCATGAATCTTAATCAACTCTATTATTTTAAAAAATTAGCTGAATTAGAGCATTACACCCAGGCATCTAAAGAATTATTTATCACTCAGCCCAGTTTGAGCGGTGCTATTTCTTCACTTGAAGAAGAACTGGGGATCGCGCTGTTTCAACGTCATGGACGAAATATCAAATTATCAAAATACGGCAAGGAATTTTATCAGTCTGTCTGCTCGTCATTAGCTGAACTTGAAAAAGGCATCGAAAAAGCCAAGGAACGATCCGGATCTTATGGCGGTATCATTGATCTGGGGTGCATCCCGACGCTGGCCGGTGATTTTCTCCCAAAATCGATCAACGGTTATCTCAAAGCCGTTGATGATAAAACCCGATTCAACATTTTTCATGGAATGACCCTCGAAATAATTGAAGGGATTGAAGCCGAAAAATATGATGTTGGTTTTTGCTCCTATGTTGAAAATAAACCCAAGCTCCAATTTCACCCCATTTTAGCACAAGAACTGATTTTACTGGTCAATAACAAACATCCGCTGGCCAGAAAAAAATCGATCCGTCTTAATGAGCTTTCCGGTTTTAAACTGATCACATATCGTCAAAGTCTACCGATTGGAAAAACAATTCGACATTATCTGATGAAAAACCAACTTAAAGCGCTTTATGCTTATGATGACGAAATCTCAATTGGCGGTGTTGTCGCAACAACGGATAATGCAGCCATCACAGCCCGCACGCCGTTTTTACATCAATTTCAAGATTTGAAAATGATTAAACTGGACATTCCGCTTAACGCCCGACTCATTTATCTCGTGTTGAATAAAGAAAGTTATCACACTTTACATGTTAAATCATTTGTTAATTACATCCTTCAAAACGAATGTCATCTACCTGAATAGCTACCAGCTTGCTTGCATTCGCTCGATCGGAATTTTTATCAGTCCACTATTTTTGAGATATGCAAAAATTTCAAAACCCCTTTTACAGCGAAACGTACATTCCAGACAGGGATCTTCATCGCAGTATACATAAGCATCTTCATCCGCCAGCGCAAATATAAAAGAAGTCTTGCTGAGATTTGTCACATATTTTATTTGTCCGCCGGTAAACGTTTTAATGTAAACCCACTCAATGCTGTCCTTTTGTTCAATGATCTGCCAACTGACTTCGATGGCGTTCTCGTTATACCCTCCGATAATTCGATAATTAATCGTCGCCGCCGCTTGAATTTCTCCAGCATCAATTGGCAGTAGCTGATTTATCTTGCGCTTGCAACAATAGATAAAGTCATCCGTTGGATCACCAATAATCTGAATGATACTTTTACAATGGTCGCATTCATAAAACTGTATCTCGGGACATACCACCTTTGGTTTTGTCGTTTTTCGGGATCTTTTTATGCCAAATTTCTGCTCTTGCAATCTAATTCCTCCAATGCCTGCATACGTTTTTTTAAATCGTCCCGCAAGATATTCTTCTTTACTTTTCCACTATCGGTCCTTGGAATCGCATCAATCATTTCCAGCCGCTCCGGCCAATACCGTTTCGGTATATTTTTCTTTTGCATATAACGCTGGAGTTGTTTTAAATCCAGCCGTTCTTTCCCTTTTTTTAATACCACAAAGGCACAAATTCTCTCGCCAAGACGTTCGTCCGGCATCGCAATCACTGCCTGATCAATAATATCAGGATGTTTTGAGACATATTCGCTGATATAATTTGTATTGAGATTTTCGCCCCCTCTGACAATAATGTCTTTTTTCCTTCCGATTACCTTAATATTGCCCAGTTCATCTGCAACGCACAGATCCCCACTGTAAAACCAGCCGTCGTCATCCAGATCCTTTTCAGTCGCTGCCGGATCATTTAAATAACCCACAAAAACATTGGGGCCGCGTGAGGCTTCCTCACCAATGGTTCCCGGGGCCACGTCCTGTCTGTTTTCATCGACAATTCGAACCTCTATGCCTTCCATCGGTCTGCCCGATGTACTGCCATTAAGGGCAAGCGTTTCTGCCGGTCTGACAAACACATGCGGAACACTTTCCGTTGAGCCATAAACCTCGCATAATTGAATACCATATTGATCCGCGCATTTTACCATATCCCCTGGTATGGGGGCTCCGCCACAGAGATAAAATTTAAGTGTCTCCAGGCGCTCGGCCCCATTTTTTATTTCATTTAGAATATCATAAATAAACGGTGTCGACCCCATCGAATAGGTGCATTGTTCACGATTAATCAGTTGAATCGCCTTATCACTTTCAAATTTACTCTGCAGTACAACTTTTGCTCCGATCAGCATAGGCGCAATAATACCATGATGAAAACCGGTCGCATGATTAAGAGGTGCCGGCATAAATATGATATCATCTTTTGTCACCCTCAGAGCTTTGTTAAAGTACTTCTCACTGAAAATAATGTTGTTATGCGTCAGCATTACCCCTTTTATCCCCCCGGTTGTCCCCGAGGTATAAAGAATGACCGCTAAATCATTGCTGTCAATTTTTCTCTCATTTTCACTTTTGTATCCCAGCCCTGAATGATCCCTTAAAATTTCTCTCAAGGTGATGGTCTTGCCAGACTTTTTTTTCCAATTGTCCAGCACAATGACATGTCGGAGCTTGTTGCAATTTTTTACAGCCCGCTGAATCATCATTTCATAGTTTGTTTTATGATGCCAGGTTGGACAAAAGAATATTTTTGTTTGTGACAGATTTAAAAGATATTCCAGTTCTTTGCCCCGATAACACATCCCGATGGGGTTGATGACGGCACCGACTTTTAGACAGGCTATGGTAATGATCACAAATTCACTCCAGACCGGCAATTGAAAGGATACAACATCACCACACACGGTTCCTGCTTTCTGTAAATACCCGGCAAGAATGTCCGCTTGGCGGTTGATCTCACGGTATGAGAAACGGTTGCCCAGATCATCGACGACATATTCTCGGCTCCCATTTTCTACAACATTCATATTCCAGTAATCCAAAAGGGTTTCTTTTCCCCAGAAGTTCAATTCTTCATACAAATCTTTTTGATGTCTATTTATTTTCATTCTTCTTTCACTCCTTTTGTTTCAGAAGAGCATACAAAACATCAGCCTTCAAACAGTACTGCTGTTCCGAATGACGGCAGTACTGCTTTTCATCCAGCTTTTCAGATCTGACTGATCCTATACCTTTCGCGGTTTTATCGGGTCAAGTCTGGCGACGAGTGCCAATATCGAGCCGACAATACAAACGGCCGCGCAAACCCACAAAGCATAACCGTAGGCTACTGCATTGCTGGCGCCGGCATTCAGTCCCGCGTCAACAACAAGGCCTGTTACTGTTGGTGCCAAAACACCGGCGATGGCGCCAATAATACCCGCTAAACCGGAATATACACCAATATTGGCTGGACAAATGGCTGAAGCCACTGAATAATAACCGCCCATTGTCAGGCAAAGGAACCCATAGGATATGGAAACAGCGGCAATTACAAAGGTTGGATCGGTCGCATTGGCGCCAACAAAAATAAACACTGCCGCTCCGATCATTCCAATCACCTGTACCAATTTTCGGCCGATCTTATCACCCAATTTCTTTGAGGCTCCATCGGCAATAAAGCCACCGACAAAATACGCAAAGAAACCGACAATATAGGGCATTGCCCCGGCGCTGATGCTCATTCCCCGCCCAATTGTAAAGTAATTTGGTAGCCATGTCGTCGCAAAAAAATACATATAAACGGCACATCCATAAGATAAACACATTAACCAAACTGCCGGGGTTTTGAAAATATCCGCTTTTGCCAGAATCACTTTTTGGGTGTTTTCCTGGCCTTCCGGCCGCTGTTCAATCCAATCGATTTCCTGCTGATTCACTTTCTTATGTTCTTTTGGCGAAGATTTCCCGACCAGCACCCAGATAATACACCAGACTGGAAAAATGATCGCGTACACATAAAATAAGTTTTTCCAGCCTATCATTGGTAGCATCGCTGCGGCGATGTACATATTAAGCGCCGAACCCAATGGACATCCAGCCTGAACGAGCGCCGATGCCACACCAAATTCTTTTTTGGGAAACCATTTTCCTAAATTCGACATCGCTCCCGGGACAATACAACCCTGAGCCGCACCTTCCAGAATCCGAATCAGGATCATCAAAAACATCGATATGCCGATAATCGGGGTGAAAAATGTAAACACCCCGGATAAAAGCAAACTGATAATCAATACCTTTGTTGCACCGTATTTATCTGCAATTGATCCCGAGGGTACCATCGTAATCATGTAACCAATAAAGAATGCGGTGGAAGCATAGCCAAACTGAGTAGATGTCCAACCGTACTGTTCCATAATCGCTTTTCCTGAAACTGAAAAGACGGTTCTTCCCATAAACATCGCCATAAAGGAAAGGGCCAAGACAAGCGCCACAATCCATCGTACGTTTGTTTTTTTTCCGCTTAAATCCAGTGGTACCGCTGCCGCTCCACCGGCATCTGCCATTTGCACATTTGCTTTTTTTCCATTACTCATCGGAATTTCCTTTCAATATTCAATTTAAATCTTTTGAAACTCTGATTTCTTTGATCATTGCCGGAACCATTTCAAAAACATCACCAACAATTCCATAGTCGGCAACATCGAAAATTGGAGCCGTTGCATCTTTGTTAATGGCAATAATGGTATCGGATTCGGTCATCCCGGCTAAATGCTGAACTGCTCCGGAAATCCCACAGGCAATATAAACTTTTGGTGAAACTGTTTTACCCGTCTGACCAACCTGTTTCGTTTGCGGAATCCATCCAGCATCAACCGATGCCCGGGATGCGCCGACAGTTCCGCCCAAAAGATCCGCCAATTCCTGAAGCATTGCAAAGTTTTCCGGACCTTTTAGACCCCGGCCACCGGAAACAATATATTCTGCCTCTTCCAGCTTAACACCGGCTTCATCATTCGCTTTAATAAAAGCAATTACCTTTGTCAGGATATCTTCTTCTTTTGTATGGATATCTTCCCGGATCATTACCGGTTGGCGATTCTGCGATTTTTCCGGTTTCTTGAAAGCGCCAGGTCTGACGGTCCCCATCTGTGGTCTGGTTTCACTGCACAAAATGCGGGCATAAAGATTTCCCCCAAAAGCCGGCCGTTCCCAGACAACATTTCCAGTTTCTTCTTCAACGCTTAGCGCGGTGCAATCTGCGGTTAATCCGGTTTTCAGACAGATTGCCAATTTTGAACCCAAATCCCGTCCATTGGCGGTTGCACCGATAAGGATGGTATTGGGATGATATTTGGCACATAATTCCAAAAATGCATAACCATAGGCATCTGAAGAATAGTTGGCATACTCGTTTCCCTGAACCACATAGATAATATCGGCCCCATACGCTGTTGCGCCTTTTATTCCTTCATCCACATCTTTGCCGATTACGACGGCACATAATTTCTGTTTCAAGGCATCAGCCAATAATCGTCCCTGGCCCAGCAGCTCGAAACCAACATCTTTTGGTTGCCCCTGAAAACACTCAACGAACACCCATACGTCCTGATATTGTTTTAAGTCCATTTTTTAGCCCTCCTCTTATAATATTTTTGCGTCTGCCAACTTGCCGAACAGCATCCGTGCGGTTTCCCGGGGATTAATGATCTCGAGCATTTCACAACAGGACTGACGCTTCGGTGTAAAGGTCGATTTTACCCGAGTTGGCGATCCCTTTAAACCAATTTTGGTGACATCCATATCTGGTAAGTCGGCCAGGGTAATATTTTCGATCTCCGCTTTTAATGAGTCAATCTTCCCTTTAATGGTGGCATATCTTGGCTTATTGGTTTCTTTCGTGGCGGTACAGAGAATCGGCAGTTTTGCTTCTACAATTTCTACCCCTTCTTCAATTTCCCGTTCAACAATACACTTTTTTCCTTCGATTTTTATACTCAATACATGGGTCAATCTGGCAATCCCCAAATGTTCTGCAATACTGGGGGCGGTTTGTCCGGTGTCGCCATCAATTGCCTGTTTTCCTCCCAAAATCACATCAAACGGTCCCAATTTTTCAATCACTTTGGCTAAAATATAACTGGTTGCATAGGTGTCTGATCCGCCGAATGACCGGTCGGTTACCAGATAGGCTTTATCTGCTCCCATGGACAAGGCTTCTCTTAAGGTCGCTTTTGCCTGTTCCGGCCCCATCGAAATGACGGTAACCGCTCCGCCGTATTGTTCTTTTAACTGCAGTGCTTCTTCCAGGGCATTCTTATCAAAAGGGTTCATGATACTGGGAACACCTTGGCGAATCAGGGTGTTTTTTACTGGATCAATTCTAATTTCAGTTGTATCAGGAACCTGTTTTACACAAACAACAATATTCATTTTCGCTCCTCCTTACTTGTATTCTCTTTCTAATTCATTGGCAATGGTCAGTCTTTGAATCTGGTTGGCGCCTTCAAAGATCTGGAATATTTTACAGTCACGCATCAGCTTTTCCACCGGATATTCTTTGCTGTATCCATATCCACCGAAAATCTGCACCGCATTGGATGTAACTTCCTGGGCGCAATCGGAGACGAATGTTTTCGTGATTGAGCCTTCTTTTCTGACCAGACTACCGTTATCCATCATGCGCATTGTATTATTGACCAGTACGCGAGATGCTTCTGTTTTTATCGCCATATCGGCAAGCATCTGCTGAACCATCTGAAATTTGATGATTGGTTGTCCAAATTGTTTTCGCTCTTTTGCATATTTAACCGATTCATCCAAGGCCCGTTGCATAATCCCTACAGCCATGGTCGCAACAAACGCCCGAGATAAATTCAAAGCATTCAGTGCCAGTTTAAAACCAGATCCTTCCGGTCCAACCATGCTGGATGCCGACACACGGACATTTTCAAAGGTTACATCGGTTGTATTTGACAACCGCAGCCCCATTTTATTTTCATGCTTACCTATGGTGATCCCTGCTGCATCCGCGTCAACGATAAAGGCTGAAATCCCTTTATGACCAGCCGCAGGGTCCGTTTTGAAAAAGCCGACAAAAAGCGCTGCTATTTCTCCATTGGTAATAAAGGTCTTGGCGGCATTTAAAATATAGTCATCTCCATCTTTCACCGCGGTTCCACGCAAGGCCGCCGGATCGGAACCCGCATTTGGTTCCGTGAGGGCAAACGCAGCAAAATTACCTTTTCCGATAATATCGGCAAAATATTTTCCCTGTTCCGGTGTCCCGGAAAGGATTACATTTCTTAAGGCAACAAAGGTTGTCACCAGCGTAATGGCATAACCGGCATCAACTTTTGCCAATTCTTCAAAAATCATCGCCGTGGTTTCATAGCTTAAACCTGTTCCACCATATTCTTCAGGAATTTCCAGCATATGCAGACCCATATCAAAGGCCCATTTAAATAAATCTTTCGGGCACTCGCCTTTTTCATCCAGTTCCTGAACGTGGGGCTTAATTTCATTTTCGGCCATTTCTTTTACTAATGCAATCAGTGCTTTTTGTTCGTCAGTATATAATAAACTCATCTATTTCAACCCTCCTTATTTTTTTAGGCGTTTTATTCCGGCTACCGCACCCTGATCAATGGCTTCATTAATCTGAGCGTCATTATAGCCAAGTTCTTTCATAATTTCCTGGGTGTGTGCGCCCTGAGATTTGCAGATTTCCAGGCGTGGTTCGGGCATGGATTCAAATAAAATAGGATTGGTCGGAACCATTCGCTGCCCGGACGGATAGTCTACCTTTGCCAGAATGTTGTTGGCCCAAACCTGTTCATCCTCATACACATCCAGCGGTTCATTGGCCGCTTCACAGGGAAGTTCATTTTCTGAGAGCATTTTTACCAGATCCATGCGGTTAATTTGAGCGATGGCTTCATCCAGTCGGTCAATGACTTCACTGTTGAGCTTGTCAGCATTCAACTGCGCGCAGCTTAAGTATTTCGGATTATCAACCATATCATCCAGCTTTAGTAAGGCCATGATTTTATTGAAATCCCGATCATATTCGGGACAACACATAATCACCCATTTTTCATCTTTGGTCCGATAACAATTGTTGAACGGATTAACCACTTCTCTTCGGCTTTTGGGATATTGATTGCCATACTGCGCCGAAATCATTGCCACACTGAGCATGAAGGACGCCGCATGTTGAAGCCCGACTGTTACTTTCTCACCTTTTCCAGTTTTTTCGCGGCTGTATAGGGCTCCGCAGATGCCGGCCAAAAGGGCAATGGATACCTGGAAGTCCCCAAAACCATTGGGTGGATTCATGGGTGATCCACCTTTATCAACAGTTGTCCCCAAAACTCCGCCTCTGGCCATGTAACAGGTTGCATCAAAACCAGGTTTATCCTTGTCCGGACCTTTTTCGCCGTATCCGGTGACCTGCGCAAAAATCAGTCGCGGAAATTTTTCTTTCAATGTATCATAATCCAGACCCAGTTTAACCAATCCTTTTGTTCGGGTATTGGTTACAAATACATCCGCTTCTGCTAACAATTTATACATTACTTCCAGACCACGTTCGGTTTTTAAATTGATCGTAATAAAACGCTTGTCCATATTCGCCACATCAAACGCCAGGTTTTCATCGTCCGTAAAAGGCATATTAAAGACTGCGCCCTGTTCTCGGGCCGGATCGCCTTTTGGCGCTTCCACTTTAATCAAGTCAGCACCCCATTCACCCATTACCCGTACCGTGGTTGGAGCCGCCAGATACGTCGTTAAATCAACGACTTTTACTCCTTTTAATGGTTCCATACTTTTCTCCTTATTTCTCTATTTGTAAACATAGCCCTTCGAAACATTCGAAAGGCTATGCTAAAGAGGTATTACATATGATTAATCAATCTCAATGACGCCGCCGCTGGCAATTAATTTTCTTGATGCGGTTAAACGTTGTACCGTTCTTGGTCCTTCTTCAAGCCACATTGCCCGACAGTCACGATACATTCTTTCCACCGGACCGTAAACACAATCTTCGAAATATCCAATCCCGCCAAAGATCTCCAACATATAGTCAGATACCAGTTTAACGGTATTGATGCTATGAAGTTTGACCATTGCCGCTTTCATTTCAATGTCTTTGCCGGCTTCAAAATCTTTGGCAAAGTCATAAACCATCAATCGGCATGCGTGAATTTCTGTTCCCATATCAGCGATACTCTGCTGAATCGCTTGTCTTGCCACCAATGGTTTTCCAAAGGTCACCCGATCTTTTGCTCGAGCAATGGTCATTTCCAGCATTCTCTGAGCCATCCCTAAATTACTTACGCCGATGTGGGCACGGGATACTGATAAAGAATGCATGGCAATTTTTAAACCGTCACCTTCTTCGCCAAGTAAGTATTTTTTATTCAATCGCATGTCTGTAAATTTTAAGCCAGCATGTCCGGCACCACGACATCCCATCATGTGTGGCATTGGTACGATTTCATAACCCGGGGTGTCCACTGGTACAAAGAAACCAGACAGTCTTTTATCTTTATCCGCATTTGGATCAGTTACTGCGAAAACATAGGCAAACTCACAGCAGTCGGTATGAGAGATTAAGAATTTTTCACCATTTAAGATATAATCGTCACCATCTTTTACAGCTGTTGTATGCAAATCGGCTCCGGTTCCCCCTGTTTCTTCGGTTAATGCAAAACAGGTAAATACGGTTTTATCTGCAAATTGACTCATGTACTCATCTTTTAACTCTTTACTGCCGAAGTCATCCAGAATTCGCCAGTTCATATCTGCTGCATAGTGAAGATGCATTCGCATTCCTCCAGGACCACGACTGAATTCTTCCTGTACTTTTAGAATCTGCAGTTCATCGAGTCCCCAGCCACCATACTCTTCCGGTAAACTGAAACGATATAAATCATTTTTGATTGCTAAATCGAAAAATTCCTGTGGGAATTTATTGGTAACCTCCACCTCTTTTTGAATCTCTTCAAAAGGACCTTCTGCCAGTGCTCTGATCTGTTTCAGATATGCTTGAAATTCTTGTTCATTTAATTTTGCCATTTCTTCCTCCTCGTTGTTTTTTTAACAATCTTTTTGTTGTTTTAATTATATATCAGACCTGTTTGAGATATCCAATAGCTAGTTTTTTAGCTATTTACAATTATTCATCGTTTACACCTATGAATGATTTTTTCACTTGAACTATTTGCGTTGACATGATATCTTGTTAGTTCCGTGTCCAATTATTGGTTCTCGCCCTTCTTCCCGACGTATTCCGTCCTTAGCCTTTTGATGTTTCCGCTAATGATCAACGTGTCACCTATCTTTAACCGCGGTTATCCATTGACAAATCCCCGGTTTAATGGTAAAAATGATACTAAAAAACGATGCGGATGAGGTAATAATGAAACAACGAAATAAAGTCGAACTGCTCATTTCACTGATCATCCTCATTGGTATCGTGGCCATTGTATTTTTCAGCTTTACCACCTACAGCAAAATTATCAAAGATGATGTGCTAAATATTTCCAAATTGACATCCACCAATATCTATTCTGAAATCAACAATGAATTGACCAAACCTATTTTTGTGAGCCTGACCATGGCCAATGACAGCTTTGTCAAGCAGTGGCTTGCCCAGGAAGATTCCCAAAATAATCAGGAAATAATTGCTTATCTGGAAGGCATTCGAAATAAATATCATTACCATTCAGTCTTTTTAATCTCGGCTAAAACACTGAATTATTTTCATTATAACGGTTTGTTCAAAACCATTTCACCCCAGGATGAACATGATCAATGGTACTATGATTTTATCAATCAGAACAAGCTTTATGTCTTGGACGTCGATCAGGATCAGGTCGATCATCAGCGCTTAACCATCTTTATCAATTGTAAAATCCTCGATGATCAGGGTAATCTAATGGGGGTAGCCGGGGTTGGGATTGAAATGACCTATGTTCAGGAACTGCTGGAAAATTTTGAGCGGGACTATGATCTGGAAGCCTTTCTGGTTGATGAACAGGGATTGATTCAAGCCCATACCAATCCCGATTTAATTGAAAATCAGAATATCAATGATCTCGACATCTATGCTGCCATCGGATCCGAGCTGTATAATAAAAACGATGCCATCAACGTCTTTAACGATGACGACTTGTATAATCAGCAATACATTATCAGTCATTATATTGAAGAACTGGGCTGGTATCTAATTGTCCAGAAAGATACCTCGGAACTGGCCCAATCCTTTAATCAGCAATTGTATTATGACCTCTTTGTTGTGATCCTGGTTCTGGCCTCAGTGCTAATTATTGTTCAACGAATCATCAACAAAAATGATACTCAAATGAAAAAGCTGGCGCTGCTGGATAATCTGGGAATCCTCTCCAACCGGAAGGATTTTGATCAGAATTTAAAAGCTACTCTGTCTTTAAACGACGAGTCCAAGGGGGCTTGGTCTGTTTTCTTAATGGATCTGGATCACTTTAAAAATGTTAATGATACCCACGGCCATTTGCAGGGCGACGAGATCTTAAAACATGTGATGACACTTTGCAAGGCCGCCCTCAACGATCATCTCATCACCCGTTGGGGTGGTGATGAGTTCAGTGGAATTGTTTACCTTCACGGGGGTTTAGCCGCTGAAAAACTTGAGGCTCTGCGGCTTGAAATTGTCAATGATCCGTTGCTCTCTGAATTTAATATCACCGTCAGCATCGGAATAACCCAAGCCATCGGTATTGACACCGAAGATACCATCATTCGCCGGGCTGACCAGGCCCTTTATGAATCTAAGACCAATGGTAAAAATCAGGTAACCCTGCTTTAAAATGAAGGCCAAAAAAGGATGACTTGCCTACGCAAGTCATCCTTTTTTTATTTTTTGATAGTTTTATAAATTTCGGTAAATACCTGCTGTTTGAAAGTCTCAAAACCTGCTGCAGTGAGTGGTGCCGGATAGGTCATCATCTTCAGGGAGATTTTTTTACTGATATCGCCGCGCATTACCGGCTGATCATAGCCATATTCGGACAGGTAAAAACCCAGCCGCTGATAAAAACCAATTCGTCTTATATTGATCTCGGTTTTCTCGTCTTCTACCTCAATCACCACCGGCTTTGCCGCCTGGGCCAAATAAGCCGCCATCATTCGGGAGCCGATTCCTACTCCCCGCAGGGTTTGGTCCACCGCAAAATGTTCCAGAAAAAGATTGGATCCCAGATCCCACTCGGCAATAAAACCAAGGATTTGATCTGCTTCATTTTTTGAAATCCAGATCGTGTAATGAGGGTCCTTAAGCTGGGCTTTGGCATTTTCCCGGGGCCTGACTTCTTCAATGGGAAAAGCATACTCCATCAATGCATATATTTTCTCAAAATCCTTTTCATTCAATTTCAAAAGTTCGATTGATTACACCCCCTTTCTGGCCTTATTAATTAACGACCACAGTCTTTACCAGCTTTTAAGAAATATCAAAGTATCGACATAGCGGTTATCTTCTATACGATAGCCTTCTTTAATGGTCCCAATGATTTTAAATCCCAGTTTCAGATAAAGGGTTATGGCGGAATAATTAGTTGACACCACGGCATTAAACTGGAGACCTTTAAAGCCATTGTCTCTGCTTCGCTTAAGACAATCTTCCACCAGCAGACGGCCGATGCCTTTGCCCCGATATGCATGTTTGACCCCAAAAGAGGCATTGGCAATATGCCCGCAGCGACCGATATTGTTGGGATGAAGGATGTACAGTCCAACAACCTCCTCGCCGCTGAGGGCACAAACTGTTTCGGTCTGCTCGCCAAACATCGCGGCTGCTTCTGCTTCACAAAGAATCTGATCGCCAGGAAAACTATTGGCTTCGGCGACAATAAAATTCCAAATTTCTGTGGTCTGTTTCAAATCTGCCTGTGTTAATCGTCTTATTTCAATGTCCATAGGCACCTCCTGAACTGTCATACTTAGTTTCTTAACCTTCGCAAAGATTCGTTTCACTTAGTTAATATAGCACAAATTGGCGTTTTCTCCAACCCTAATACGTCCTGCTAATGTTTAGAATTCTAATCGGTAAATTTAAGTTAATCTTATTTTTACAATTGTTTTTGATTTATTTTAAAAACTCCGCTATAATGTGAATCAACAAGACCGGTGCAAATAACTCAACACGTTTTCAGCTGCTTTAGCGATCGCTAACCGACTGTTGTTGCTTAGCCCGATCCCCCAACCCAGTTTCTTTAGAAAATTACTGCTCCCCCGCCGTTTTGCCGCATTCTTTCCAGAAAGGATTAACTAAGATGGAACCTGATCTGAATAAACTCAAAGAAAACTGGACAAACTTTGCTGAACATGGCCTTTTGGATAGCAATACCCGGCCGATTATCCAGCGTTCCTGGGAATACTGTAAAAAAATAAATATGGATGTGAACGGTGGTAAGGGGGAAAGTATTGATGCCCGCCAATTGGCGCAGGTGTTGGCGGAAAACCGGGAACTGATCAAAATCGCCCAGCCGATCATGCAAAACCTTTATGAAATCGTTTTATCT
>PGZR01000040.1 GCA_002841405.1 Firmicutes bacterium HGW-Firmicutes-4
TAATTTTCAATGGTGCAAATTGTCATAAGAAATTTACACATTTTACAAAAAAGAATTTTCAAGGGGGAAAATTTATGAATCTTCAACGACCTAACGGCACTGATGCCACAGGTACCTTCAACCGTTCTAAAAGTATTGTCCCATGTTCTGGTCTCTGTTCACGCTGTGTGGATGGATGTCGCGGAAATTGTGAAGTTTTCAAAGCTACTTTCCGAGGCCGGGAACTGATTTATCCAGGTCCCTTCGGTGATGTAACCGCTGGTGGTGACAAAGACTATCCTGTCGATTATTCCCATCTTAATATTCAAGGTTATGCCCTTGGTGCCAAAGGTTTACCTAACGGCGAAGTGGGCACACCTGACAACGCCCGTTTCCCAAATGTCAGCACCGAATGTGCTTATGGCTGGGATAGCAAAGTAGCCATGAACGTTCCGATCTTTACCGGCGCTCTGGGATCTACTGAAATCGCCCGTAAAAACTGGGATCACTTTGCCGTAGGTGCTGCTGTTTCCGGCGTTACCATCGTCTGTGGTGAAAACGTCTGCGGAATTGACCCACGTCTGGTTCTGGACAAAAACAATATGGTCATTGAAGCACCTGATATGGATCGCCGTATCGAAGCCTATAAAAAATATCACACCGGCAAAGGTGAAATCCTGATCCAGATGAACGTTGAAGATACCCGTCTGGGTGTTGCCGAATATATCATCAACAAACACAAAATTGAAACCATTGAGCTAAAATGGGGTCAGGGTGCTAAATGTATCGGTGGCGAAATTAAGGTTAACACCATCGAACGAGCTATGGAGCTGCAGCGACGCGGTTACATTGTCACTCCTGATCCAATGGATCCCGTTATTCAGGCCGCCTTTAATGATGGCGCTATTCACGAATTTGAACGCCACAGCCGTCTTGGCTTTATCAGTGAAGATGGTTTTATGGCCGAAGTTGAACGTTTAAGAGCCTTAGGTTATAAACGAATCACCTTAAAAACTGGTGCCTACGGCTTAAGAGAACTGGCGATGGCCATGAAATGGTGCTCTAAAGCTAAAATCGACCTGTTAACCATTGACGGCGCACCAGGTGGAACCGGGATGAGCCCTTGGCGAATGATGGAAGAATGGGGTATGCCTTCAATTTACCTGCATTCAGCTGCCGTTGAATTTGCTCAAATTCTGGAAGCCCAGGGTGAACGTGTTCCTGATTTGGCTTTTGCTGGTGGATTCAGTAGCGAAGACGGCGTCTTCAAAGCTTTAGCACTTGGCGCTCCTTATGTTAAAGCCGTTTGTATGGGCCGAGCCCTGATGATTCCAGGGATGGTTGGAAAAAACATTGACCAGTGGATGAAAGAAAACAATCTGCCTAAAACAGTCAGTGAATTCGGCTCTACACCTGAAGAAATTTTTGTCTGTTACGAAGCGGTCAAAGAAATCGTCGGCGCTAAAGAAATTAAAAACATTCCTTTGGGAGCCATTGGGATCTACAGCTACTCCGATAAAATCCGGGTTGGCTGCCAAAGTTACCAAAATTCCGTATCTGATGGAATGTGGCCGCGAAGAAGCCCTTTCTATTTTAAAAGGTTAAGATCATTAACTGAATACCTTTCTCAGCCTTCTGAATTTGTCTTAAAGAAAAATTCAGAAGGCTGTTTTAATTTGCTATTTTCCAGATCCTTAGGTAAAATGAAAGTAATTCATCAATTAAAAGGAGATCAATCATGGGAATAAAAGATCTATTTAAAGATGTTACCGATCTGGCCAAGGAAAGTATTGATTCAATTCAAGCAGATTTAGCCCTAAAAAAAGAAGAACAGGAACGTTTGAAAGCAGAAATGGATCAGCGGATAAAAAATTATACCGATACCCTGGTGGAACAGCTTCTTACTCCCAGGACAGCACCTGCCAGCCTCCTGATCAATGCCGGGGATGATGAGGTTGTCGGATTCACAGAGAATTTTTGTAAGCAACTCTTGTTACCTGCCAACGGCTTAACAGCTACCAAGATCGACATGCACCCCTATGAAGAAAAGGCTTTGAAAAATGTTTTAAAAACCTTTCCAACCTACAATCTGCAGGAAAAGTTCTTATTTCAATTCAAAGATTCCAAAGGTCAACTGATCCTGCTAACTACCAGCAACCTTTATTTTAAAATTCATTTCCCCGAGAATAAGTCATTTTTTGCGGTGGGTTCGATCCCCAGAGAAAAGCTCTTTTCCATCGCTATCAATAAGGACGAAGCACACTGTACCCTCCTCGTTAACGCCATCACCCTGATTACCACCCCGGCCGAAGAAGTCAAAACCATTGACATCGTCACCCTTACAGAATATCTCTGGCGCCTGAGTAACAATGATTTTGTTATCGATGCTGTTCATGTAGATGCCTTTATTGCTTCCAAACTTGATCCCACCACGTTGGAGATGGTCAAAAGCTTTCTGGATCCTGACGAAAAGTTGGTCTATTTTGCCTGGGGACTGGGCAGCTTGGTTGCTAAAAAATTCATAGTCTGTACCAGCCGTAAAATCGTACTCTACGACCGGGATTTGGGCGCAAAAAAGAGTTTTCCTTACGACCAGATTCTATCGATGACTACCCAACCCAGCACGGTTTCCTTCCTGGACTTGTCCTTGACCCTGGGGATGAACCCCAATGATATGGAGATAAAAACAGCTGATGCCATCGAAACCATCAGCATCCTTTATGCCCGGGAAGCCGAACAGGTTATCAATATTTATAATGCCCACAAACCAGAAGGCGGGACCCCGCCAACTTCAAATCGGCCCACTAACGAACCCCCTCAGCCTGGAATGCCGACCGCCGAACCGGCCCAGGAAGATCCCATTGCAATGATCGAAAAATTGGCCGGTTTAAAAGAAAAGGGCATCATCAGCGAGGAAGAATTCAGCCAGAAGAAACAGGAATTGCTGGCTAAATTGTAGTCGCATCGCCAATTCGATTGTATGTAAAATAAAACAGAGACTATCCCATCAGGGGAAGGTCTCTGTTTTTTTATTCACACAATACTGTAAATCAATTTAGATCAACGATCAAATTTTTCGGTTCCCAGTCAGGTCAACCGCTTCTGCATTCAATCATTTCAATGAGCTAATATTTATCAAGGTCTTCATCGTCTAAAATAATCTGTGGCCGCGGTAACTGCTCTTTTTTTTGTGTATGTTTATCATCCATGTAGTCTTTTTTTTGACTTACTTTTCCCTTGACCTTGAATGCCCCCACCATCTGCTTCAGCATTTCGGCCTGTCCGGATAATTCTTCACTGGCTGCCGCACTTTCTTCGGCCGTCGCTGAATTGGTCTGAACCACTTGAGAAACCTGCTCAATCCCCTGGGTAATCTGGGCAATTTCAGAGGCCTGATCAGTGGAGGCTCTGGCAATGTTACCAACCAGGCTGGTGACCTTCTCAATTTCGGTTAATATTTCTTTGAGACTTTCCGCTGTTTCATCAGCAATTTTCGTACCTACCCCAACCTTCTCGATCGATCCTTCAATCAGTCCGGTGGTTTCCTTGGCGGCTTCAGCACTGCGGGCGGCCAGAGTTCTGACTTCTTCGGCGACCACCGCAAATCCTTTTCCATGTTGCCCGGCCCGGGCCGCTTCAACCGCAGCATTCAGTGCCAGGATATTGGTTTGGAAGGCAATATCATCAATCACTTTAATAATTTTGGAAATATTACTGGATGATTCATCAATATCTCCCATGGCTGCGATCATTTTTGCCATTTGGCCATTGCCCACTTCAGCATTTTTCCGGACTCTGACCGCCAGTTCATTGGCATCATTGGCCCGGAGAGCATTCTGTCTGGTTTCACCGGCGACTTCTTCAATGGAGGCCGTTAGTTCCTGGATTGAGCTGGCCTGTTCGGTGGTTCCCTGAGCCAGTGCCTGGCCGCCATCAGAAATTTGTCGGGCGCCAATTTCTACCTGCGCTGCCGCCACATCAATATCAGACATGGTGGTACTTAAGCTCGAGCTGATGCCATTGAGTGCCGCTTTGATGGCCTGGAAGTCGCCCGTATAGTTGGAGGTTATTTCCTGAGCCAGGTTTCCGCGACTGATTTCTTCCAGGGTCGCGGTAATTTCATTGACATATCGTTTCAAATTATCAATCGTTTGATTCATGTCTTCTTTAATGATGGCATGATCTCCCTGATAATCACCGTTCATTTGGGTATTGAGATTGCCCTCTGCCAGCTCTTTCAGGGTTTCCGAGGCTTCATTAATGGGGCCAATTACCGCTTCCAAAGTCTGATTAAAGCCTTCAATCACCTTGGCGTACTCGCCTGAAAACTTATCCGGATTGCCTCTGAAACTGAGATCACCAGCCACGGCTGTTTGCGCCATCAGTTGGGTTTCTTCAACCAGGGTTCTGATATTTTCCATCATCCCAATCAGGCTGGGTACCAGGTTATCATTATCACTGCGTTTACCAATTCTTTTCAAATCTTCTAAATCACTGAGTTCGCCGTCTTCAATATGGTTGGCGATGGTGACGATTCGCAACAGCTGACTGTGAACCGAATTAATCGCTTCACCGATTTCGCCATAGATACCCCGATATTGATTGGTGATGTTCTGACTCAAGTCATTCTGGCTCATCAACGCAAGAATCCGATTGCCTTCTTCCAGTGCTCCCAAACCATCAATACAGGCATTGATACTTTGCTTGAGCTGATCGAAATCTCCCGGATAGGTGCTGGTGATTTTTTCTGGAATCTCACCCTGGCCAATCTTATCCACATAGTCAGCGGCTAGATGAAGGGGTCCGACGACGGCGTCTAAAGTGGCATTGACGCCTTCCACCACCGCTCGAAATCCTCCTTCAAAGGCGGCAGCATTTCCGCGTGTCTGCAATTTTCCCGCCACAGCGGCCTGCGATAAACGGGTCGATTCCTGGATCAGACCACGAATCGTTTCAATAGTTTGTTTTAAGGCCGGGCTGATCTCGTCCAATTCATCCACGGCATCAATATTGGCCGAGACATCGCCAGCCGAAATCTGGTTCATAGTCCCGATCACCTTATGCTGAAGATCATCGGCAAAACCATCCATGGTCATGGCCATTTCGCCAATCTCATCATGGGAATCGAGATTTAAGCGCATCCCCAGATGACCTTTGCGCATTTCTTTGATCATTTGATTGACATTGCCAATCGGTTTAACAATGGAGATGGAAATCTTGTAAAGAATGATCCCCAGCACCAGAAAAATAATCAAACCAGCCAGGGCAATGAGTAATATATTTTTTGTGATGGCAGCTTGAACGGCATTCATCGAATAGCCAATATTTAGGGCCCCCTGAAGTTCGCCATTGACAACCACCGGATACAGGACATCATAGACTTTGACATTTTCGGCCTCATAAAAATATTCTTCAGCCATCATTTCGCCATCGAGAGCAGCTTTTTTTATTGACTCATCTTCCTGATAGTTTATGCCGATATCTTCGCTATCACTATCGGCCACACCAATCAGATTTTTATCAATAAAGCTGGCATAAACAATGCTTTCATCCGATACCAGTTCGTCAATCAGGGCCTGATAGCCAAACTTTTCGGTTAATTCCAGCACCCGATCGGCCGAAACCCCAGCCTGAACAAACTCTCCGGTGCTACTTCTAACATAACCATATTTAAAATTTTCATCCGTTTCCGTGCTTTTTCTGATTGCTTCCATCAATTCAGGAGCGCCACTGATCATAAAATTATGGATGGGGTCCCCCGGTTCGGCCTTCCACCCCAGGTACTCACCATTGGCGGCATTGATGATCTCCCCGGATGGATTATACCAATAGATATGATCGATCCCGGTTTGCGCGGCCAGCTGGGTCAGATAAACATCGTTGATAGCGCCACGATTGCCAATAATGATGTTCCCAACACCGCGAATCTGGGCTTCTAGCATTTCATTCATGGTTTTCACCGCTTCGGTATTATCTTCAATTCGATCGACAAAACGCTGTGACGATGAAAAACCATTACGCTCCATTTCGGCGAATAAACTGTTTCGGGTTAAATACGAAGAAATAACGCCAATCATGACTACCCCAGCCAATACACAGATGAGGGGGACAATCAATAATTTTACCTGAATCGACTTGGGTTTCGGGTTCTGCTTGTTGCGTTCCATACTAATTTTCCTTTCGCTTACATCAAGGTGTTTAATTTAGATCATCATAACAAGTTTTTGGATAAATAGCAATTATTATATACACTTGCCGGTTTACATCGACAATAATCTTTATGACAACTTAGACTTACTGTTTTTTTATGATCATCCTCAGGAATTGTTTAGCAACTATTTACCATGGCTTCTTTAGTACAAAACCTTGATCCCATCATTACTCATTTTTTTTCTCTTTTCGAAAACCCTTAAAGATTGCCACACACATTAAAATGATAATCAGTAAAAAAGGCAGCGCCATAATAATGGAGGTGTTTCTCATCGCCACCAGTCCGCCGCTGAAAAGTAGTACAATGGCCATTAAAGATAAAACTGTTCCCCAGATTATTTTTATTTTCGTATCCGGATTCAAATCCCCGTTTCTGGAAAACATGCCAATGACAAAGGTTGCCGAATCGGCTGAGGTGACAAAAAAAGTAATAATCAGGACTGTTGCAACAAACGATATTATTTTTCCTAAAGGTAACATAGCCAGAGTGGCAAATAATCCCACTGTCACATCATTAGTAACCTGGGCAACAATACCTGCGCCCTCAAAGATTTCATAATATAATGCGGTTCCCCCCAAAACGGTAAACCAGATGCAGCAGAAGATGGCCGGCAGAATAATCACGCCCAATACAAATTCCCTGACGGTTCGACCCTTTGAGATTCTGGCGATAAAGGTTCCCACAAATGGTCCCCAGGAAAGCCACCAGGCCCAATAGAAAATTGTCCAGGTACCAATCCAGGGATCGTTTTCAAATGGTGATAAGGCCAGGCTCAAGGGCAGAATATTTTGAATGTAACCGCTGACACTCACCAATAAGGTATTGATAATAAAAACGGTTGGCCCAAAGAAAAAAACAAACAACAAAAGCAACACGGCAATAATGATATTGGTGTTGCTAAGTATTTTTATTCCTTTGTCCAGTCCCGTTGTCGCCGAAATTAAAAACAACACGGTGATGACAGTGATAATAATAACTTGGGTACTAAACGTATTGGGAATATTAAATAGGGTATTCAGCCCGCCATTAACTTGCAAAGCCCCCATCCCCAGCGATGTGGACACGCCGATCACCGTTAAAATAAGCGATAGAATATCCACGGTTTTCCCAATTGGTCCCTTGGTCTTCTCACCCAGCAGCGGATAGAGGGTTGAGCTGATCAGACATGGCAGTTTTTTACGAAAGGTTGCATAAGCCAGCGCCAATCCCACGATGGCATAGATCGCCCAGGGATGAAGTCCCCAATGCAAAAAAGTATAGCGAAAAGCCATCATTGCCGACTGGGTTGAAGATGGTTCGATCCCCATTGGGGGTTGGGCATAATGAAAAACAGGTTCAGCAACACCCCAAAATACCAGACCGATCCCCATGCCGGCGCTGAAAAGCATCGCAAACCAGGAAAAATTAGAATATTCCGGACGATCTTCGTCACTGCCTAAGCGAATTTTGCCGTATTTACTGAAAGCCAAATACAGTGCAAATATCAGGATACCCAGAACCGTAGCCAGGTACAGCCACCCCAGATCATTGGTGATAAAGCCAAACATTTGACTGGTGATCTCCAGCAATTGCTCGGGAAATAAGAATCCAAATCCAAGAAACAGCAGAATAAGACTTATTGAAATGTAAAACACCATCATATTCACTTCCTTTTATTACAGAAAGGCGCCAAAATTAATTATCATTTTGGCACCTGTTCTGTGATGTTATTTTTGTATCATCAATTTTCGGGTTTTTTCTATCCTAACAGCTTTTTACATAATTCAACTGCTTCATCAGCGGTCTCAGCCCAACCGTCTGCACCAATATCTTCGCCCCACTTTGCACTGGTAGGTCCGCCACCGATGATAACCTTGTATTTATCTCTAAGACTTTGAGCATCCAGATACTCAACCAATACTTTTTGGGATTTCATCGTGGTGGTTAGCAACGAGCTCGCCGCAATGATCTTGGCCCCTACTTCATCGGCTTTGGCGACAAAATCTTCAGCCTTCTGATCAATACCGATATCATATACTTTAAAACCAGCGGAGGTTAACAGGGCTCCGACTATGTTTTTTCCGATATCATGGATATCACCTTCTACGGTACCCAGGACGATTTTACCCTTATCTTCATAGGCACCTTCCCCTTCACCGGCTGCCAGAACTTCTTCCAGCACATCCATTCCGGCCTTCATGGCATCAGCAGCCATCATAACATCAGGCAAAAAGGCTTCACCGCTAGTCCATGCTGCACCAACCTCTTCAATGCCTTTAATAAAACCAAGCTGAACTGCCTGAACCGGATCGATCCCCTCGGCGACAACTTTTTCGGCCAGTTCAATCGCTAAATCTTCATCACCATCCACAATTGCATCTTTAATTTCTTCAAATATTGGGTTCATAATTTTCTCCTTTTTTCTTATATAATTTTTGCTGATATTTTTTATTTCAGTAATTCTTTTGAACGTTTTTCAATAAAAGCTTCAACTTTTTCTTTGACGGCCGGATCCAGTTCCGGTGGGGTGTAGTTGGCCAATACTTCTTGCCATTTCAGTTTTGCCCGCTGATTAGTATCCAGCGAATCTTTAGACCATCCATCGAAGGATTGACGGTCACTGAGGGCCGGTCGGAAGAATTCGGTTTTAAAATTCTTGCGGGTATGTTTCTGGGTCAGGAAATGGCCACCCGGTCCCACAGTTTCGATAACATCATAAGCCATTTTTTCATCGCTCTCCGTATCAAATCCTTTGAGGTAACGTAACACCATCCCGGCGATTTCATCATCAACCATGAATTTCTCATAGGACATCGCCATGTAATATTGCAGGATTCCAGCCGTATGCATGACAAAATTAACGCCGGTGGTACTGGCTGCAAAAAGTGTCATCATCGATTCATAACCGGCCTGGGCATCAACGGTTTTAGCATCGGTTAAACCACCACCGCCGCGGCAGGGCACGCCGTAGAAGCGGGCAAACTGAGCACTCGCTGAGACAAACAAAGCATTCTCAGGATTACCGATCGATAATGATCCGGTTGACATATCAGTTACTGCTGAGGTGCATCCATAAACCACTGGCGTTCCCGAATTGATACATTGCGTCAAGGTAATTCCAGCTAATACTTCAGCATTCTGCAGGGACATGGCTCCGGCCAGGGTTGCCGGACCGGTTGATCCTGCCATAACCAATGAGGCAATAACCATCGGCTGGCCTGCTTCAGCATAAGCCATTAAACCACCTAGCATCCGGTCATCATATTTCAGCGGGGTCACTGAGTTGACCAGGCAGATCAGGGCAGGTTTTTCTTTGATCACGTCAAGACCACCATGGAGCACTGCTGTTAGTTCAATCGAATCTCTGGCATGTTCATAACCTGATGAACTGCCCATAAAGCATTTATCCGAGTTAATGATATGGCTGTAGGCCATTTTTAGATGTCTGATTTCATCTTCGACATCGGTGGGTTCCACTACGGTACCACCGGTCATATGCATGTTCTTGCTGGCTCCGGCCAATTTGACAAAGTTGTCATAGTCAGCCATCGTGGCATCCCGTTTACCACCGTCGGCATCATAAACAAAGGGGGCGCCATAACCGGGCATATAAATAATATTTTCGCCGCCGCAGACCAGATTATGTTCCGGATTGCGGGCATGAAGGGTAAATTGAGCCGGTGCTTTTTCGACCATGTTTTCGACAAAATCAGGATCTAAAAAGACCCGATGGCCTTCAACCCTCTGACCATGCTTTTTAAATACTTCAATGGCGGGATCGTAGGAGAATTCAACCCCTATTTCCTGAAGAATTTTTAAGCTGTTTTTGTGAATCTTATTAATCTGTTCATCCGTCAAAACATCAAATTTTGGTAACATATTCAAATACCTCTTTTTCTATAATTTTGTTCTTACTTTTATTCCTGAACATCTGCAACCGGTGCCTGACCGTAGCCACCATCATTATGACCGGCTTTATTCAGCAATAGCTGGGTTTCGGCATAATCTGCTTTCAAGGCTTTGAAAATACTGAAACACATAACAATCATAACCAGCATGTATGGGAAAGCCGCCACAATTGAAGCGGTCTGCAGGGCTTTTAAGGCTGATGTTCCACCCACTAAAATCAGCATAATAGTGATTAGACCCTGGGCAATTCCCCAACCGCCTCTTAGTTTTTTGTCTGGATCCATGTCGCCGCCAGAGGTCAGCATCGCCAATACATAGGTTGCTGAGTTCGCTGCGCCGACAAAGCAAACCACAATCAGGAAAATCGCCAAGATTGAAGTAATACCATAAAGTGGCAGCTGCTGTAACAGCGCATAAAGGGCGGTGGTATAATCGGCTCCTACGGCTGCCTCAATGGCACCGCCGGAAATGGTATTTAGATTAAAGGCTGCGCCGCCATAAATGGCAATCCAGATTAATGAAAAACCAGAAGGGAGTAAGGCTACGGCTAAAATAAATTCCCGGATACTTCGGCCTTTAGAAACACGGGCAACGAACTGTCCCACAAATGGAGCCCAGGCAATCCACCATGCCCAATAGAAGATGGTCCAACCGTTAAGCCATTCCACATTACCCATCCAGAAGGTTTGTCCAACAATATTCTGAAAGTATGTTCCCAGGGTGTTGGTGAAATTATTCAGGATAAATACTGACCCGCCAAAAACAAAGATAAATACCATAAACGCAATTGAAAGCCAGATTTTAATATCAGCAGCCATCTGCATCGCCTTATGAAGACCGGACACAGTTGCCAGCGTAAAGATGACGGTAATAACGGCAATAATAATCGAAACGGTCATCGGGGTGGATTCGATTCCCCACATGTATTCCAGACCGGTGGCAATTTGGGTTGATCCCAGACCAAGGCTGGTGGCAACACCGAAAATAGTGGCAAAAACAGCCAGAATATCGATGGTTTTACCAATCGGACCATGAATTTTTTCGCCAATCAGCGGATAAAAAGCTGAACTGATCAAAAATGGCAGATCTTTACGGAATTGGAAATAGGCCAGGCCTAAACCACCAATGGCAAAGATTACCCAGGGATGGAGTCCCCAGTGAAAAAAGGATACCCGCATGGCCAATTCCATGGCTGACTGGGTTGCTCCTTCACCAATTGGGGGGCTGAGGTAATGCATAATCGGTTCTGAGACCGACCAGAAAACCAGACCAATTCCCATTCCGCCGCCAAACAACATGGAAAACCATTGAAAGTTTGAGAATTCCGGTTTATCATCATCTTTCCCCAGTTTGATTTTTCCAAAGGGACTGACAACCAGACCGATTGCAAAAACAATAAAGAGACCCACTGCCAGCAAATAGAGCCAGCCAAAATTGGTGGTAATCAGGGCGAACAATTGATTGAAAACTTCATTCGTTCCTTCAGTAAACATCACGCTCAATAGAACAAATACCAGTGCGATTGCCGCCGAAACGTATAAGACTGTTTTGTCTTTTGTTTTAATTGCTGTTTTTTTCTCTTCCATCACTACTTATCCTCCTTCTAATTTTTAAAAATTTTGAATTTTAGAATATTTTCATCAGTGGTGTATCCAGGGTTCCCAGTTTAGTGCCGGTGATCTTATTGCAATAAGACATCATCGCATCGGTTGTTGCTGCGGCCTGATACACCCAGGCGGCGTTGGCCATCGGTCCGTATAAAATAAAATCGGCACCGTGGGTTAAGGGGAAGGTAAATACCGATGCTCCGGCCGCTTCAAAATAGGGACTGCCTTTTGAACGCATTTTTTTCCATAGATAAAGGGCATTTGAGGAAGCGCATCCACCAGGTAAGCCATGTTGTTCTTTAATATCGCGGATCGCCATAGCGGTCCAACTGCTGCTGGCGACATCCAGAACGCCGGGATCAATCAGGAATTGTTCGACACCGGCTCTTTTTGCCTTAGTCAACAAGCCTTCATTTTTTTCATCGCCAACCAGCAGTTTCACGCGTTTGGCCGGTTGCAGATGTTTCTTGCTGAAAGCCAGAATAACGGCGGTTTTTACGCCACATTCTTTCATCACTTCCAGTTCGTGCTCGGTGCAGCTTTCTTCCAATGAGTTATAAATGATGCGACTCATCGCTTCCGGGTCATTGGCGAAATGCTTCAAGGTCTCAATTCTCACCTCTGGGCTGGGACTGTCAAGCAGGATTGGCGAGGTGGTATTCTTTAAAACAAACTCGACATGCTTGGTCAGAGCAACCTCGGTGTCACCCAGTACATCCACAATTCTGGGATTACCGGTTTCAGCTGATAGTTCAGCTTCTCGGTCCAATAAATCTTTGGCCGCGTCCTGATCGAACAAACCTTTTTCGGAATCCTGGGTTATCTTGTGTCCCCGATAAAAGATACTGCCGATTAAAACGGTCGGAAATTCCCCCGGCTGTCCTCCAATTTTGGTACCATTGATGTCATAAACAAATTGATCTGCGGTAAATCTAAACATTTTTTTCTCCTTCGTAAACTTATAATTAATTATTGCGAAATTCACAACTAACACTTTATTGTCCCGTCCCCGCTATATCGGTTAACGATCTTCCTGGACGTCTGTATTTATATCTCGCAGCCTAAACGATTACACTTTATTTTTCTCCTTTCGATCATATTTACGAGATGTCATGTTAATTCTTGATAACATGTATCGCAATAATCGTGCCAATATAGGTTCTGCATGATATACTTTGTTTATAGCCATTTATCTCGATTCGTAACTCGAATATTCTTTCCAATTATGAGAAAACACCACTTTTATTTTTCACTTTTGGGAATATTCTTTTTTTTCCTCTTGTATCCGGGGTTATTATGCTTTATTATCAGTTCTATTAATGAAAACGATTTAGCTTTTCTTGATAACTTGTAATAAATATCAAAAATGCCATTCAATAAAACTGGCTACGCTACGCAACACACTAATATGTGAAAAGGGAAAATAATGATAACAAATGAATTTAACCACAGTCAGGAATATTTAGACTATTTAAAAACGCTTTCCAGTGAATTTTTTCTGGATATTCTGGAAAACAGCTTTATTGAGGTCACCGTGACCGATAAAGACGGCAACGTCCTTTATGCCAATCCAGCCTGTCTGGAATATCATGGAATTTCAGCCGAAAAAATGTGGAAGCTTAATTTCCTGACCTCCTTCCAGGGGTTCTGGACGCCGCCTTCCACTGCTACCGCCATCGAAAAAAAGCGCACGATCATCTCGCGACAACGTTCGCTACTCACTGATGAAGAGCACATTACTATTACCACGCCCCTTTATAATCCCGAACATGAACTGGTTATGCTGGTTTACAACACCCTGAAACGCGAGTCTTTCGTGGAGTTTGACCTGGATTATCTGAACCAGGAAAAGGATACCGATGATGATGGCGGGCTCAAGGATAAAAAAGGCTCCCGGGAAGAGAAAACCAAAGCCAGCAATAACATTGTCGGACGCAGTTATATTCTCTACCAGACTCTACATAAGCTGAAAAAAGCAGCCAAATCCGATATCCCGATTCTTTTATTGGGGGAAAGCGGGGTTGGTAAGAGTCTGATTGCCAAGTTTATTCATGATTGCAGTCCCCGCAAAGCGAATCCCTTCGTTTCGATTAACTGCGCGTCGATCCCTGATAATCTCATTGAAAGCGAACTCTTTGGTTATGTCCCCTATGCCTTTACCGGTGCCAGCCCCAAAGGAAAAAAAGGACTGGTGGAAATGGCCAATAACGGTACCCTGTTTTTGGATGAGATCGGCGAACTGCTTCCCAATATTCAGGTCAAACTTCTGGATTTTCTGGAAAACCAACGTTTCACCTCGGTGGGCGGGCTGGAATCAAAAACCGTTAATACCCGGATCATTACCGCCACCAATAAAAATTTGGCCGAACTGGTGGCCAAAAACACCTTCCGGGAAGACCTGTACTGGCGAATTAACGGCATCACCCAAACCATTCCCTCACTCCGGGAACGCCGGGATGATATTTTTCCCATCGCCCAGTATTATTTGAAAGAGTATAATAAAAAATACAGCCAGAACAAGGTTTTTTCCAATCCAGTGATTGAATCCCTGATTCAATATGACTGGCCGGGGAATGTCAGGCAGCTAAAAAATGCGGTGGAACAGATGGCCGTAATGAGTCTTGGCAGTGTCATTGGCATTGATAAATTACCCGAGCAGCTAGGAGCCTTTTTCGCAAGTGAAGGAATCAAAAAAAGACAGGTCATTTTTGATGACCTGGTCGAAAATTACAAACGGGGAATTATCGAAGATTATTATGAGATTTATGACAACATCAATGATATGGCCGAATCGCTGGGGTTAAGCCAGACCACTGCATATCGCCTGGTGAATAAATACATCAAAAAATAACAACACCATAAACTGGGGGCTGCAAAGCTCCTTTTTATGGTGTCTTATTTGGATGGGCCGCCCCATTAAATTATGATAAAAAACCTTCCATCTAAAATATCAGGGAACGATCTTTTGACCAAAAAGATTTTTTATCCCAACTGAACTCAACTTCGGCATGAATCTCGGAAAAATAAGCTTTGATTAAATCGAATCATCCAGATTGTCAAAATGATTAGTTTTGTCTACGGATTCAATCCACATGCTCTGTCCACCGCAACCATCACTTAAATGTACCTTATAGGCCAGATCCCGTTCTTTAATGCGTCGATTCACTTCACTAATATTGTCCCAAGTAATAATCATCTTCAGACACTCCTTTCATTTATGATTTCTTCTTTAGTTCATTTACCCCAATAAGTTAATTTTATTCAAAATATTTACGCTTCCCTTATTTTTTAGCTAATAAATGGCCGACTGGTTGAGCCCGGGGCGGCAGCCCCTTTGGGCAGGACATGGATTTCAATGGCTTCAAGTCTCAATGACTTACCCTGAGTCCCTGAACTGCCGCCATTTTTGGCCCAGTCCAGCCAACCATAATTCTGACTGTGAACCCGATAGTAGATGTCATAGTTGGTTGCTGCGGCTCCGGTCAGGCGAATTTGTATCGCTTCCAAGCGCAGCGATTGGCCATAGGTGCCGCTGGTTTGACCATCGCTCTTAAAGCCCTGCCAACCGATATTCTGGACATGGGTCTGGTACTCAACCCCAAGATCAGTGCCGAGATCATTCATCTTGATTTCGATCCCTTCCAGCCGCAGCGATTGGCCAGAGGTGCCGCTGATCTGACCGTCATATTTCCAAATCTGCCAGCCGACGTTCTGGACATGGGTACGATAGGTCGGCCCGACCGTTTCATTGGAATTGATGGAAGCCACAGCTTGATTAAGCTGAACCAATCCACTGCCATAATAAACATCACTGCCGCTGGTACCCAGATCCAAGGCGGTGCTTTTCAAAGTCGTCTCAACTGCTCTGGCATCCAAGCTGGAATCCGCGGCCATCAGTACTGCGCAGGCTCCGGCAACAATCGGACTCGAGAAAGAGGTTCCGCTGGCATACTCGTAACCGCCGCTTTTAGCAGTGGTCAAAACAGATTGGCCTGGAGCCGATAAATCGACCCGGTCATTATATTGGGAAAAGGAAGAACGGGTATTATCCTTATTAATCGCGCCGACCGAAATAACATGGTCATAAGATGCCGGATAGGAATATTGCCCCACCCGGGCATTCCAGGACTCCCCTTCATTGCCAGAGGATGCCACCACTACTTTCCCAGCGCTGACCGCCTCATTAACCGCCACAGCCAATGAAGAAAAGGTTCCGTATCCACCAAAACTCATATTGATGACTTTTACCTCTGGCCGTTCTGCAGCTTTGAGAATGGCTGCACAAATATATGCCACATCCAGCTGGGTATCCCCACTGTACATACCTCCCGTACGATAGGGAGCGATTTTAATATTGGCCAACCCGGCAATTCCGGCTGTACCAACCCCATTATTAGTGACGGCTGCAATACATCCGCTGACGGCGGTTCCATGACCAGCCAGATCTACAACATTAGTTGTGCCGGTAATAAAATCGTATCCGGCCACCGTATTGCCAATGAGATCCGGATGATTGATATTTAAACCGGTATCAATGACAGCTACCACCACCGGGTCGGCATTTGACACCTGATCCCAGGTCTGATCGGCGCCAATTCGCTGAAACTGCCAGGCCGCCCCATTGACAACATAAGGATCGTTAGGAAGGGCCGTCACTTCGATTTTATCATTTTTATCAACTGCCAAGACATTGGGATTTAGTTCTAAATCTGCCATCAGAGCATCGATATTTGTTCCTTCTCTGACTTCGATAAGGTCAACCCGATTGGATACCTGGTCACCAGAAACAACCTCTTCAGTTGTCAGCGCCAGGTCTTTCACATTGTCTTCTCCACTGTCGGTGTAAACAACAATAATCTGCTGCTCCAGATTTTCGTTAATGTTAACCTCCGGCACCTGTTCCAGGGTTTCAATCTCAGCTACTGTTTCATTACCCTGTTCAGACCCTTCGTTAAGCGGCGCACTTTTATCATCTGATATTATTGTCTCGCTTGATTGAATTCCCGGATTAAGCTGATCTTCTGCCAGACTCCCTGCTGGAAACAGCAAGAAAAAAACCATCATTATTACCAGCCCTCGTATGATCCGTATTCTTTTTGTTTTCTTATTCATGATGTCCTCCCATCACCTGTCGGTGGCCTCCTCTTTACAATATAGCTTTCGTTTTGTAATCCTTTGCTTCCATCATGCCGATTCTATTTGGAACATTACTATAACATAATTATTTTAAATCTAACCATCATTTCAGACAAAGCTTAAGGATTTTAATATAAAAAACTCACTGCACGCAAAAATAGTCCGATCCGGTATCGCGCTGTTTTTTGGCACTGGCCGTTATCATTTTTTAGCTTCTAACTTTTAACTTGCCTCTAATCATATATTTTTTCTACAAGATCAGCCCCTTGACAAAGATGCAACCGGAACGGTGCTTTCCCCAAAAAAATTATCTCAATCAGCCCAAGGGCAAACTGAGATAATTCGATTTCTCGTTAATTAAAATACATCACGTTGTTTGTGGTTCCATCTGTTAAAAAAACTGCCTGAAGCATGGTGCCATCCTGATTGACCCATACCCTTATGTAACTTACCTTATTATCTTCAAAGGGAATTTGGGTAGCACTGGTTTCGGTTCCCTCACCACCTAAAATATTTTTTACTTCATCGTATGTAGCTCCATTTGGAATACTTTCTGCCTGTTCCTTGGTCACCGTTTTCGTTGTTAAAAAAGCCAGATCTTCAGTCATCGAATAAAACAAGGTTTTACTTGTTGCCAATCCATTTTCATCAAACAGAACGCTCACCCCAAAACTGGTATCTTCATTCACATATGTAAAGCTGTTCTTCAATTGGCTGCTTTCGGTCGGGGTTACTCCCAATTCAGCATCTACCTGTTCCTTGGTCTGATTTAATTTTACCTTGTCATAAAACTCATAAACGGTGTCTCTTGAAACATTAGAACGACCGGCAGTGCTGCTACTATTTGTGCTGTCACCACTGCAACCTGCCAGGACTAGCATAAATGCTAAGGTGATCACCATTCCCCAAAATAATTTTAACTTATTCATTCTAAAAACCTCTTCTTTCGTAACCTGAATTACTATGATTTTTTTATTTTTGCGGGTCTTTTTTTGTTTTATCTTATTACCCCATGATAACCGCATTAATCATTTTCTTTTTTCATTCGTCACACTAGATTATACAACTATATCGAAAATCGTACCCTGATCACAACTGATTTGATCCGACATTTCATCTGCAAATAAATTAGACATGGACGGCTTTTCATTTTATATGCTATTATATCTTTAGAATAAAAGAGAATGAGGATAACCTGATCATGAACACAAGAGAAAAAATATATAACACCGCCAAGCGGCTCTACCTGGAAAATGGCTATGAAAATACACCAAATACTTTGATTGCCAAGGAAGCCGGTGTCAATCTGGGTCTAGTTACCTATTATTTCAAGACCAAAGATATCATCGCCAGCGATATGCTTAACAATAATTATGAAACACTCTACTCACATCTGCTTAAATATCTTCCCACTGATGATGAGCTGTTGCAATTGATAACTTTTTTCAAGCTGCATTTTAAATTAACCGAAATTGATGCACACTATGATCGATTTATTTATGAAATGAATAAGTTTGATTTGCTGGAAAAAGCGACCCGTGATGGAAACCTCTATGAACTATATAAAACACTGGTTAAACAGAATAAACAAATCAAAACAGCTGATAAAGAACTTCTTTGTGATTGTGCCGTAACAGCATCATTTGGGGTTATCCGGGCACTCACCATGAAGCAATATGAAAAAGAAATCCCCCTCACCAAAGAAGAACTCTTTGATTTGTGCATCAATCAAATGTTTTATTCTTTGAAGTTTGATTACAATAGCCTGTTCCTCAAATCGCTGCTCAGCTCTGCTAACTGCACCATTGATCGCTTGCTTGAAGAATACCCCCAATTAAAAGAAGTTAAAAATTATTTATATATCGAAGAAGCTCCTATTGTTTGTGAACAATAGGAGCTTCTTATTATTTTTATTTTATCGAGCATTTAATCGTTTTCTAAAGCCTTGTTTTAGTTTTATGGAATTATTTTACGAAATTAATTGACTTTTTGCTCGTAATGTTCTATATTTAAATTGCTTGCAAGCAATGATTGCAAGCACGATGTAAACGTATCAATTAAACTTATTTCATAAGTGATTTGGGGTTTTTAACGATTTACTTACGCACACACGTGAAAATCGTTGATCATAACTGATATCATCTGATATCACTAATAAAAAACATTAAATAGGAGGAAAAATCATGTCAAAAATCGAAGAAGTCAAAGCAAAGGTTGAAGCCGGAAAGTCAAAGCTGGTTCCCGGACTGGTCCAGGAAGCTCTGGATGAAGGCAACACACCAGGCGAAGTTCTCCAGGCCATGGTCGATTCAATGAGCGTCGTTGGCGATAAATTCTCAGCCGGTGATATTTTTGTCCCGGAAATGCTGATCGCCGCTAAAGCCATGTCCAAAGGCGTGGAGGTTTTAAAACCACTGATGGCTGGAGATGGTTCCGCCTCTCTGGGAACCTGCATCATTGGTACCGTTGCCGGCGATCTCCATGATATCGGGAAAAATCTGGTTTCAATGATGATCGAAAGCGCCGGTTTCGATATGATTGATTTAGGCGTCGATGTACCAGCCGATACCTTTGTTCAAGCTGTTAAAGATAATACCAATGTTAAACTGGTAGCCTGCTCGGGTCTGCTGACCACCACCATGCCCGCCTTAAAAGAAGCGGTAGCAACTGTAAAAGCCGCTTGTCCAGACGTCAAAGTCATTGTCGGTGGCGCCCCGGTAACCCCAGAATACGCGGCTGAAGTTGGTGCCGACGGATACGCCCCAGATGCCGGCAGTGCCGCGGTAAAAGCTAAAGAACTGGCAACCGCTTAAACCACATTCTTCCCATAGACAATTTACTCCAACTACAAAACCACAAGCGTAAATGCGATTTTTAAATTAGCATCCCAAAATTTAGGAGGTATTATCATGTTAACAAAAAGACAGAATTTAATGGAAGTCTTAAAAGGTGGAAATCCTGATCGATTCGTCAATCAATATGAATTTATGGATCTGATTATGGAAGCTCCGATGGATCTTCCCCTGGCACCTGCTCCCGGCACCCGTGTTAAGAATAAATGGGGCATCACCTTTGATTGGCCTGCTGATCAAATCGGTTCTTTCCCGATGCACGATGATGAACACAAAGCGCTCAAAGATATCACCGATTGGAAAAACCAAGTGAAAGCGCCGGCCATTGAAACTTCAGAAGAAGCATGGGCAGCTGCCGTTGCCCATGCCAATTCCGTCGACCGCAATGATAAGTTTGTCACCGCCTTCTGCGCTCCTGGTATTTTTGAAATGACCCATCATCTGATGAGCATGGAAGATGCGCTGATGGCACTCTATGAAGAACCGGAGGCCATGAAAGAACTGATTGACTACGTGGTTGAGTATGAGCTGGCCTATGCCAAAGAATACCTCAAACACATCCAACCTGATGCATTATTCCATCATGACGACTGGGGTAGTCAAATTTCCACGTTTATCTCACCGGCAATGTTTGATGAATTTATTTTGCCTGCCTACAAAAAAGTCTATGGCTACTGGAAAGCCAATGGCGTCGAACTGATTATTCACCACAGTGACTCCTATGCGGCAACGCTAGTCCCTGAAATGATCGAAATGGGTGTCGATATCTGGCAGGGTGTAATGACTACCAATAATGTGCCTGAGCTCATCAAAAAATACGGTGGCCAAATCACCTTCATGGGCGATATCGATAGTGGCCGGGTTGATTTCCCCGGCTGGACTCGGGAAAAGATCTATGAAGATGCCAAAAAAGCCTGTGAAGAATGCGGTAAACTTTATTTTATTCCCAATCTAAGCCAAGGTTTAAATATCAGTTCATTCCCTGGGGTTTATGAAGCAACCAGCGAGGTGATTGATCAACTCAGCAAGGAAATGTTTTAGCGCAAATAACTTCATAGCCTTTTACTGATCCAAACCAAACTACACCTTAAGTTAGACTACTATGCTTTTAAGGTAAGCAAAAATTCAATTCTCTTAATAAATAATTTAAGCTCTATCTCAATTAGAAGATAATTTGAATCTAATTGAAGATAGAGCTATTTTTATCACCAGAACCTTAAAAAAACATAAGACAACTGACCATCAAGCGTTGACATCCGGGCAACGCTTCGTGCAACCGAATACAAGCCTAAACTGTGCGGTTTTCACAAACAAGTGAACGCCACTTAAAAACATAAATTGCATTTAATTACTAAATACATAGTAAAAAAAATTAGTAATCCGGGTTTTTATGAAGAAATTTTTGTGATAATTATCTAGCTTTATAGTATAATTATAAAACCGTATCTCATCTTGTAAAATTCGGCACATTCCCGTATTTTTTAAAGTTTATTATACTTTAATTTATCTCAATGGTATAGTCAGATACAAAAAAATTACTCGTTAAATGTGAATAAAAATTGTTGAATTCCAAATGGGACAATAGTATTCTGTTCATTACAAAAAAAGATTTTTCTGAGGAAGGTTAAAATGCGTATGAAACACACTAATTTACCACCAAAGCAGGGACTCTACGATCCCACTTTTGAACATGACGCCTGTGGTATTGGAGCGATTGTCCATATCAAAGGAAAGAAATCCCACGATATTGTACAGCAGGCTTTAACAACACTTGTTAATTTACAACATCGGGGCGGACGTGGCTCCGAACAAAACACCGGTGATGGCGCCGGGATTCTGATCCAGATCCCACACCAGTTTCTGGAAAAAGCTTCCGTTAAGGAAGGCTTTAACCTGCCTCAACCCGGGGACTACGGTTTGGGGATGTTATTTATGCCCACCGATGCCAGCGAAAGAAGCCAATGCGAACAAATTCTGGAAGATGTCATCATCGCCGAAGGGCAAACCCTGCTGGGCTGGCGTGATGTTCCCGTCGATCTCTGCGATCTGGGAAAAACCGCTGTTGCCAGCATGCCTTTCCTCAAACAGGTATTTATCAAAAAAGATCCGTCCATTACCGATGCCATGGATTTTGAGCGGAAGCTGTATACCATTCGAAAACAGGCTGAAAAGAAAACAAAAAAAGCCGGACTGTCTTTTTATGCGGCCAGTTTTTCATCTCGTACTGTTGTCTATAAAGGAATGCTGACCGAAGATCAGGTCGGCCAGTTCTATCTGGATCTTCAGGATCCGGATGTGACTACCGCTATTGCCATGGTTCATTCACGTTTCAGTACCAACACCTTCCCCAGCTGGGAAAGAGCCCATCCGAATCGTTATGTGATCCATAATGGCGAAATCAATACCCTCCGGGGCAATGTCAACTGGATGTATGCCCGCCAGTCCCTGCTCCAAAGTGAGCTTTTTGGCAATGAACTGGAAAAAACCTTCCCGGTTGTTGATGTGGATGGTAGTGACTCGTCAATCTTTGACAATGCCTTTGAATTTTTAAGCCTAACCGGACGTTCGCTGGCCCATAGCGCGATGATGATGATTCCCGAGCCCTGGGCTAAGCATACCACCATGAGCCCCGAGAAAAAAGCCTTCTATAATTATCATTCAAGAATGCTGGAACCCTGGGATGGCCCAGCTGCCATTGCTTTCACTGATGGGATTCGCCTGGGCGCGGTACTTGACCGTAACGGTCTGCGACCTTCCCGCTACTATGTGACTAAAGACGATATGGTTATCTTATCTTCTGAGGTCGGCGTTTTAGATATCCCCCCCGAAAATATTCTCTGTAAGGAACGTTTGAAACCGGGCCGGATGCTGATGATCGATACTGAAAAAGGTGAAATCATCAATGACGAAGATCTGAAACACTCTGTTGCCTGTCAGGAGCCCTATGCACAATGGCTGGAAGAACACAATATCCCCATTGATACCTTACCAGAACCCCAGGCAAAATATGTCTCTGATCAAGAAACGCTGATTCAGCGACAGAAAACCTTTGGCTATACCTACGAAGATCTAAATGCGCTGATCATCCCCATGGCCAAGGATGGCGTCGATCCCATTGGCGCCATGGGGAATGATATTCCCCTGGCGGTCTTATCAGATAAATCCCAGGTACTGTTTAATTACTTTAAGCAGATGTTTGCCCAGGTCACCAATCCACCCATTGATGCACTCCGGGAAGAATTGATCACTGGCACTGAGGTTTATCTTGGTGGTGAAGGCAACCTGATTAATCCCTTGCCCGAAAGCTGTCACCAAATCAGTCTGGATATGCCGATTCTCAGTAATGAAGATTTGGAAAAAATCCGGGAACTGAATGATACCCGGATCAAAACCATCACCCTGTCAACCTTATTTGAAAGCCATACCGGTGGCGATGGTCTGGAAAAAGCCCTGGAAAATATTTTTATTGCCGCTGATCAAGCCATTGCTGCCGGCCATACGATTATTGTTCTTTCCGATCGCGGCGTGAACAACAAGATGGTACCGATTCCTTCGGCACTGGCGATTGCCGGTCTCCATCATCACCTGATCAACAATTTGACCCGGACCCGGGTCAGTCTGATTGTTGAATCCGGCGAACCCAGAGAAGTACACCATTTTGCCGTCCTGATCGGATATGGCGCCACCGCCATCAATCCTTATCTGGCTTTTGAAAGCGTCGCTGATCTGATTGATCGTGGGATGCTAACTGATGTAGCCTATGAGAAAGCCGTTAAAACCTATATCAAAACCGTCAGCAAGGGCGTTATCAAGGTTCTTTCCAAAATGGGGATTTCAACCATTTTAAGTTATCACGGCGCCCAAATTTTTGAAGCGGTAGGAATAAACTCGGATGTCATCGACAAATATTTCACCCGAACCCCTTCCCGAATCGAAGGGATTGGTATCAATGAAATTGCCCGGGAATCGCAGATGCGTCATGACGAAGCCTATCTCAATCCCTTTGCCGATGCCAACGCTCTTGATTCCGGCGGAAATTTCCAATGGCGGGCTGATGGCGAATATCATACCTATAATCCCGAAGCTGTCTATAAATTGCAAACCGCCTGCCGCAACGGTGATTATAAAACCTATCAGGAGTATACCAGCCTGATTAACGAACAGAGCCAGCGCACCTGTACCTTAAGGGGACTGATGACCTTTAAAGACCGTCAGCCGATTTCCATTGATGAGGTTGAATCGGTGGAGAGCATCTGCACCCGCTTTAAAACCGGGGCGATGTCCTACGGTTCGATCAGCAGTGAGGCTCACGAAAGTCTGGCCATTGCCATGAACCGCATTGGCGGCAAGAGCAATACCGGTGAAGGCGGCGAGGATCCCGAACGACATATCCCGCTGCACAACGGCGATTCTCGTCTCAGCGCCATCAAACAGGTGGCCTCCGGTCGTTTTGGCGTCACCAGCCATTACCTGTCCAGCGCCAAGGAAATTCAGATCAAGATGGCACAAGGCGCAAAGCCTGGTGAAGGCGGCCAGTTGCCGGGACGTAAGGTTTACCCCTGGGTTGCCAAAACCCGTTACTCCACCCCCGGTGTTGGCCTGATTTCACCACCGCCCCACCATGATATTTATTCTATTGAAGATTTAGCGGAATTGATTCACGACTTGAAAAATGCCAACCGGGAAGCCCAGATCAATGTCAAACTGGTTTCCGAAGTTGGTGTCGGTACCATCGCTGCTGGTGTCGCCAAAGCCAAGGCTGATATCATTCTAATCAGCGGTTATGACGGCGGTACCGGGGCTTCACCACGAACCAGTATCCGGCATGCCGGTCTGCCCTGGGAGTTGGGACTGGCTGAAACCCACCAGACTTTGGTACTGAATAATTTAAGAACCCGGGTCAAAGTCGAAACTGATGGTAAGCTGTTAACCGGTAAGGATCTGGCTGTGGCCACCCTGTTAGGTGCCGAAGAATACGGCTTTGCCACCGCCCCGCTGGTTATCCTTGGCTGCGTGATGATGCGGGTTTGTCATCTTGATACCTGTTCGGTTGGGATTGCGACACAAAACCCAGAACTGCGTAAGCGGTTCACCGGTGATCCCGAACACGTGGTCAATTTCATGAAATTCATTGCTCAGGAACTCCGGGAAATCATGGCGGAACTGGGTTTTAGAACCATCGATGAAATGGTTGGCCGTTCTGATAAACTGGAAATGAACCAAGCCATTGATCACTGGAAAACAAAGGGACTGGACTTCTCCAGTATTTTCTATCAACCAGAAGTTCCCGAAGGCGGCGGTTTATACTGCCAGATGGAACAAAACCATAATATCGAAAAATCATTGGACTTAACGGTGTTGCTGGATCAGTGTAAACCGGCCTTGGAAAAGGCTGAAAAAGTGGAAATTACCACCCCGATTAAAAACGTTAACCGAGTTGTCGGTACGATTATCGGAAATGAAGTTTCTAAACGCTACGGTGAAGCGGGTCTGCCTGAAGATACCATTACGATTAACCTGAAAGGCTCTTCCGGACAAAGTCTGGGTGCCTTTATGCCAAAAGGAATGACCATAAAACTGGAAGGCGATGCCAATGATTATTTTGGCAAAGGCTTATCCGGCGGAAAAATGGTCATTTACCCACCCAAAGAAGCTACCTTTGTTCCTGAAGATAACATCATCGTTGGAAATGTGGCCTTCTACGGCGCTACTGAGGGCGAGGCCTATATCCGTGGTGCTGCCGGCGAACGGTTCTGTGTCCGCAACAGTGGCGTAACCGCCGTGGTTGAATCCGTCGGCGATCATGGCTGTGAATACATGACCGGTGGTAAGGTTATTATCCTGGGTAAAACCGGCCGTAACTTTGCGGCTGGAATGTCTGGCGGGACTGCCTATGTGTTGGACCTGGATGACAGCTTCTGTGAATCCTGCAATGCTGACATGGTTGATCTGGTTAAAATTACCGATGCGGCTGAACTGGCTGAGCTTAAAGAATTAATCGCGAAACACCGGGATTATACCAGCAGTTCACTGGCTCAGAAAATCCTTGATGACTTTGATCGCTATGCGAAACAGTTTACCAAGGTTTTACCTCGCGATTATAAACGGATGCTGGATGCCATGGAACGGGTCAAAGCTCAAGGGCTTACCGGCGACGAAGCCTTAATGGCAGCTTTTAATGAAAATAACCGGGATCTGTCCCGGGTAAGCGGAAATTAGAGAGGAGGTAAACAATTATGGGAAAATCAACAGGATTTTTAGAATATAAACGGGAAGTACCCCAGGATCGGGAACCTCTTGAACGAATTAAAGACTGGCAGGAGTTTCATTTAGAACTGACTGAAGAAAAGCAGCGCCTTCAGGGCGCCCGCTGTATGGATTGCGGCGTCCCTTACTGCCACTCCGGGATGATGCTTGCCGGCGCTGCCTCCGGCTGCCCGCTTCATAATTTAATTCCCGAATGGAATGATATGATTTACAAGGGTTTATGGAAAGAGGCCTTGGTCCGACTGCTTAACACCAATAATTTCCCCGAATTCACCGGCCGGGTTTGCCCGGCTCCTTGTGAAGGGGCCTGCACTGTGGGACTGAATGAACCTCAAGTAACCATTAAAACCAATGAATGCACGATCATCGATCACGCTTTCAAAGCCGGCTGGATTACCCCCAAGCCACCGAAAAATAGGACTGATAAAAAAATCGCCGTCGTTGGCTCCGGTCCCGCCGGGCTGGCCTGTGCTGCCGAACTCAACAGGGCTGGCCATCATGTTACCGTCTACGAACGGGCTGATCGAATCGGTGGACTGTTAATGTACGGAATCCCCAACATGAAGCTGGATAAGATTGACGTGGTTCAGCGACGGGTTGACCTGATGACCGCCGAAGGCATCAACTTTGTCACCAGCACTGAAGTCGGTAAAGACTACGCGGTTACCGATTTAAAGGCCGAATACGATGCTGTTGTCTTATGCGGCGGCGCCACAAAACCCCGGGATCTAACTGTCGCAGGCCGAAATCTCAAGGGGGTTGATTTTGCGATCGACTTTTTATCCGCCAATACCAAAAGCCTGTTAGATTCCAACCTGGCCGATGGCAACTATACATCCGCTAAAGACAAGCATGTGGTGATTATCGGCGGCGGCGACACCGGCACCGACTGTGTCGCCACTTCGATCCGTCACGGCTGCAAAAGCGTCCTGCAATTGGAAATTATGCCGAAGCCACCGGAAACCCGGGCCCCGAATAACCCCTGGCCGGAATGGCCAAAAACCTATAAGTTAGATTACGGCCAGGAAGAAGCCGTTGCGCTTTATGGCAGCGATCCCCGCCAATACTGCACCACCACTAAAAAAATTGTTGGTGATGCCGACGGTCATGTCAAAGCCGTTCATACCGTAGAAATTGAATGGTTGGCCGATGAAAGCGGACGCATGACCATGAAAGAGATTCCCGGAACTGAAAAAGTGCTGCCCGCTGATCTGGTTTTACTGGCTATGGGCTTCCTGGGACCGGATGACCTGTTGGTTGACCAACTGGGTCTGGAACGGGATCCCCGCTCTAATGTTAAAGCCGATTATGGGGTTTATCAGACCAGTGTCGACAATATCTTTGCGGCCGGTGATATCCGCCGCGGCCAAAGCTTGGTTGTCTGGGCCATCAACGAAGGCCGGGAAGCAGCCCGAGCCTGCCACAATTATTTAACTAAAAAATAATTTGCTCCTTAACTCACCTAAAACAGCCACAAAATCCGAACCGGATCTTGTGGCTGTTTTATTCTTTTCAAAATAGCTATCTAATTAAATGAAGCATACATGCCGTTAATATAAATGGCATTATCCCCCAGCGGGTTACAGTCAATTGAAAAACTGTGGGTTCCGGCATCAATGGTCCCGATGGTGCCATTATTTCCTGGGGAAATATTAAAGCTGTAGACATCGTCAAAATAATCGCTGCCACCATCAGTGACATTGACTCTTCCACCGCTGAAGGTATAATACAAAACAAAGCCGCTGGAATCCCGAACCTTCCAGGTGCCAGCAATATTGCTCTCAAACTGAGCCCGTTCATCGGCATTCGTTGAAGCCGCCGGGGTTGTTGTGGTGGTTTGGGGTTGGGTGGTTGCCGGCTGGCTAATTGCGATATTATAAGTGGCTGTTTTGATGCCGCTCTGATTGCCGTTCTTGTCAACGGCAATGCTTTTGAGGGTGGTATTGGTCTGTAATACCATCGGGTTCTGATATTTAGCCGAGTTAACGGTCGGGTCACTTCCATCAATGGTGTAATAAACCTGAACCGATTCACCAGCCGGTATGCTGATTGCTACTTGCTGCTCAGTGGAATAGGATCCTTCGCTTAATGAATAGGCTGGCAGGTCTAGAACAGCGCTATTCGTTTGGCTCCCAACTGAAGATCCAGATTTGCCAAATAAATGCTGTCCCTGACTAAACCACCAGAAAGCCGTACCGCCAATTAAGACAAGCGATCCCACTACGATCAAAATAATAACAATTGCTATCCGTGATGATTGCTTCCCCTGATTTGGGGATACAGGCTTCACAATTACCTGAGGATCAACCCATCGCTGCTTGTTGGAGCCACCACCTGCTAATTCTGAATGATCACCGAATTGCTCTGTTTCTTCGAAATTTGGCACAGTTTCAGTATCATAACCGCAGTTACCACAAAACCTTTCTCCTGTTTCTATTTTCGTCCCGCATTTAGGACAAAATCTTAAGTCGCTCATTTCTCCTCCTCTAATCACCGTTTTATATACTTAATTCTATACAATCACAATCTCACTTTCAACAATTCCGGCGCCGTTGACCTTTTCAAAATAGTTGAAAAGACTGGTGCGGATATCCTGAACCACTTTCAGGGTATAACCTTCCAATCCATGATCAACCATATTGGCCGCCATCTTTTGGATCTGCTCTGAAGTATAAACATCCCCCACCAGATCCAAGCGCAGAATTTTTTTTACAGGATCAATGGTTGCTCTCATGGTGGTCGCCGTGGATGAATTAACTTCTGCATTGACAAATGAGGAAACATTATTAGTGAGATACTTATTCGTAATTGAAGTATTAGACACATAAATAGCCGAAATGGTTGCCGGAATCGTGATCAGAATCATGCCTGTAATAATCCATCGCTTTATAACCTTGTTGAAGCGATCTTTAACCACTTGAGCCTGTTTGAGCTGCAGCAGTTTACAAACGGCAAAGGTTGCCAGCACGATAAAAAAAGCATTGATGGTAAATAGATATGACGCCGGTAAAATATAATTGAGATTACCGTTGGCAATCCCGTAACCGACGGTACACATTGGTGGCATCAATGCTGTAGCAATGGCCACCCCGGGAATAACATTGGTTTTTTCTTTTCGGGTTACCCCAATAATCCCGGCAATTCCGCCAAAAAAAGCGATCAGCATATCGAAAAACGAAGGCGCTGTTCTGGCCATCAATTCGCTGGTGGGATCGTGGATGGGGGTCAGGGAAAAATAAATTGAAGCCCCAATCAGAGCAATAATGATTTGGATAATAAAATTGATGGCTGCATTTCGTAAGAGCCGGCCGTCATAGGTTGCCAGACTATAACCCATGGCAATAATCGGATTCATTAATGGTGATATCAACATGGCCCCAATGATCACCGCCGTCGAATTGGTGTTCAAACCAACCGAAGCTACAATAATGGCGCAGAAAAGAATAATCAGGGGGGCACCTTTCAGTTTAACGCCTGACACGATGCTCTCATGAATGGCATTAGCATCCATTTGATCGGATCGAATATTGAATAAACCGTTTTTAAGATAATCAATCATATTAATCTCCAAACTCAATTTTCTTATTGTCTTTTAATACCCAATCAGTCATTCGGTAAACTTGATTTTCTTATCGATTATATCAAATATGTCGTTTCAATTCCATGGATTTTCAGGACGTCTATTTTTATTTTAATGCGCTGTCGATCTGGCACAAAAAATGCTGAAAGCCGATTCCACAAATATTTCTGTAGAATCGGCCTCAGCTTACGATCTCAGTTGTCATTTCTTGGGACTCACCCCTTTCTGTTTTTCAAAAATCTTCCACTTTTCTTTTCCAATGTAAATCTGTCACTTGCTTTGGGGATTATCTTACTTTTTATTTTCACTCTCGCTTTTTTAGCTACTTAGTTCATCTAAGTTTTCGGAATGAAATAAATTTTTGAATAATCTGTTCTTTCGTCCAAATTTCTCCCTTTTGTTTCTCTGAATTTCAATCGAAAATCATCTTCTCTTCTCACATCGATTTTCTATCCTTGATCCATTATTCTTATTATGTCCACATCTTTCGTGGATTATCATAATGTGAATACCGATCGCCAATAAATCAACATATGATTAACAATGTACTTCTTAATTTTTGTTGTAAAAAATTTTCCATTGTAGAGTCTATGATCGAAAAATCAAATCCTCGAAGTTATCTCTGAGTTTTTATTATAGTCGGATACTCTTCTCCTTGATTTTATCATTCAAACAAGTGCATATTTACTTTTCAATGATCTTTCATTCAATCGGAAAAGGATTGGTTGATTCTTGATTCAATTATATTTTATCATGTTTCTGCGATAAGTAAATAACCGTTATGTAAACGTTTGTAACTCTTTTGTAAATAAGCAATCCGGCTTTATTATGCTATTCTTAAAACTGAACTTAAATCTGCTTTTTCAAATATTTATATTAATTTGCTAATAAATTCCCTTTTTGTGGGTATTAACAATGTGATCATCAGTTTCTTAAAGTGAGGTGTTGTTATGGTAAGAGTTGAAGACATTAATATGAGCTACCGAATTTACGGAGATGGGTATCCGCTGCTGTTAATTATGGGTTATGGCGGTACCATGAACCTGTGGGAGGAACGATTCCTTCGCTCCCTGTCAAAAAAATACAAGGTGATCGTATTTGATAATCGTGGCATGGGAGAAACTAGTTCTGGTCATAAGGACTTTACAATTGAACAATTTGCGGAAGACACCTATGAATTGATGGATGCCTTAATGATTGAACGAGCTCATGTGCTGGGCTGGTCCATGGGTGCATCAATAGCCCAGGAATTAGCTTTAAATCATCCAGAAAAGGTCAATAAATTGATTCTTTACGCTTCGCTTTGCCATCCGGAAATTTTCCCGCCTGAACCCAAGGTGATTTCCCGACTCGAAAACACCCTGGGAATTCCTTTCGAAAAAGGTTATGAATGGTTACGTCTGATTTTTCCCGCCAACTGGATTAAAAACAATCAAGATCGGATTCGAGAAATATTTCATCGTCCATTAGGATCAATGAATCCTGATTCAATTCGTAAACAAGCTGAGGCCATCAACAGTTGGGAGGGTTCCTGCAATCGCATCCCCTTTCTCCAGCATGATACCCTGGTAATTGATGGCAAAGAAGATTTCATTCTGCCCTCAGAAAATGCCGCCTACCTGGCTAGTAAACTACCCAACTCCAAACTCATTCTCATTGCCGAAGCCGGACATGGTCTGATGTTTCAAAACCCCGATAAATTCACTTTAATTGTCAATCTGTTTCTGGACTAACGATCAGTTTAGCATTGATTGCTTTAATTTTGTAAACTCACAGTGATGCTGTTCGACTATATATGATTCTTTTAACCGTCAAGATGCGGCTGGTTCCCCTTGATTCTGGAACCAGCCGCATTTATTCGTTGTCATTTTATTTCTTTCCATTATTTATTCCTATAAATCGGCTCAGTCACAGGTGTTTCTTTCATGATCCGGATAAATAATTCAACAATCTCAGGGTCAAACTGAGATCCAGCATTTTTCTCAATTTCAGCTAAGGCACTGTCACGGTCCGTTGCTTTTTGGTAGATCCGATTCTCGGTCATGGCATCATAGGCATCGGCAACACCGATGATCCGTGACAGCAACGGAATGTCCGCTCCGGCCAGACCTTTCGGGTAACCGCTGCCATCCCAATGTTCATGATGGCTGAGGATATACTCGGAAATTGAAACCAGCTCTGGAGAAGCCATCGTAATCCGATAACCGATTTCCGGATGTTTTTTCATTTCGCTCCATTCTTCCTCGGTGAGTTTTTCCGGTTTCGCTAAGATGCGATCATCAATTCCCACCTTGCCAATATCATGAAGGGTCGCCAGCAGCTCCAGATTATCCAGTTCGATTTGGGAAAGATCAAGGGCTTCACCGACCATTCGCGATAAGGCCGCTAACCGTTCCGAATGTTCCTCAGTTTCATGGCTTTTCTCATACATTGTTGCCTTGATCGATGAGATAATAGCACTGTGCGAGCTTCGCTGTTCCAGAAGTTTGCGCTGATTCATATATAATTCGGCTTTTTTAATCGTTTCCTTCAAATCGCCATGGGGTTCTTCTTTGGTTCCGGAGCCTAAGGCGACATTGACATGAAAGGCCTCATTTAAAATCCGGCGATTGTGCAGCATAAAGGCCTGCTTTATTTCTTCCATCCGTTTTAAAGCATTTTTCCGGGCCGTTTTCGGCATCAAAATGCTAAACTCATCGCCACCGGTTCTGGCAATGATTTCACCTTCATGGCAGCAGTTTTTCATGATCTGTGCGGTTGCGATAATCATACGGTCCCCGGCCTCATGGCCAAAGGCATCATTCATCAGCTTGATCCCATTAATATCACCAATAATTACCGAGATCGGCAACTGATCCTTAATGTCAATCCGTTTTTGCTCTTCCTCCCAAAACAATCGATTGTAAAGCCCCGTCAGGTGATCATGATAACTTAAATAACGGTATTTCTGTTCACTGGCTTCCAGGTTTTCTTTGGCTCTGACAATAATTTTTGATTGTTCCTCCAATCCGTCATAGATCTTCTGGATAATAAACAGCAAGCTAATCCCCAGAACCTGGCTGCTGATAGCGACAATCCACCATCGTGACCCATATTCAGTAATGGCGAATTCGTGAAAAAAGCCTGTAATCAATAAAACTGACATAATAAAAAAAGCAAACAGATTAAAGGCTATAAATTTCAGCACCCAATTTTTGTCCAACAGCGATCCAGTTAAAACCAGCACTGCCGTCACACAAACCATCCCGGCCCCCATTGGTCCGGCGACAATGAGTACCAGCATACTGGCAAAATATCCGATCAGAAGAAAAAACAGTTTCTTAATGCGGAGATTGATTCTTCGGCTAATCAGCACAAAAACCGAGAGAAAATAAAGCACAAACTCAATGGCCGCAACCACATATTTGCCTTCCTCATAGAATAGATAGGCCCCATAAAAGAACAAAATGGGCCCCAATAAAATAAAATAAAATGAGAACTCATAGAATAAATGGTTTTTTAGATAATTGAGATCTCTGTATCCATCACCATTGCTTTTGATACTGAGGGTTTGCTCCTTCAGGTTTTTGAATCGATTTCTTATGAATTGCATCGCATCAGCGATCTTTCTTCTGATTATTTGATTCATCCTTTCATAACCCTTTCAACACATATTCTGCCCCCATAAAATTTCAAAAGGACACACGGAACGTTCCTCAAAACCATCGGGTATGCTATACTAAATACCCCGTGATTCTCATTTTAGTCATCAAGCTGGCTGAATCATTGCTCTAACTGTATTTCCCACAGAAAAAAGCCGTCAATTGCTTAATGATAAGCGATTAACGGCTTTTTTAGCTTTTCTTTTTATACTTTCTCGGCGATGGTACGAATCAGCTCTTCCGATGCCTTCCAGCCTAAACAGGAATCGGTGATGGATTTTCCATAAACCCCACCGTCAACCGGCTGATTGCCTTCTTCAATGTAACTTTCGATCATCAGACCTTTGACATATTTTTTTAAGTCGGCATCATAATGGCGATTGCGCAAAATTTCCCGGGCGATTCGGGGCTGTTCCCCAAAACGCTTGTTGGAATTGGCATGATTCAAGTCAATGATGATCGCCGGGCAGGCAAAATCCCGTTTTTCATAGAGTTTAATCAGGTGCATGATATCCTCATAATGATAATTCGGATAATTGCGTCCATGCTGATCCACCGAGCCGCGCATGATCGCATGAGTCAGAGGATTTCCCGATGTTTTTACTTCCCAGCCCCGATAGATGAAAGTATGGCCGGCCTGGGCGGCCTGAATGGAATTCAGCATGACGGTGATATCACCGCTGGTGGGATTTTTCATGCCCACGGGGATTTCCAGTCCGGAGACGGTTAACCGATGCTTCTGGTTTTCCACCGATCGGGCCCCAATGGCTACATAGCTCAACAGATCTTCCAGATAGGCATAATTTTCCGGATACAGCATTTCATCGGCACAGGATAAGCCCGTTTCTTCAATGGAGCGGATATGCAATTGGCGAATGGCTTTTATCCCCTCGACCATATTGGCTTTTTTATTGGCATCGGGCTGATGGAGCATGCCCTTATAGCCTTCACCGGTAGTCCGCGGTTTATTGGTATAAATACGCGGAATGATGATAATTTTATCTTCAACTTCTTTTTGAATCATACTTAAGCGGTTCACATAATCAATGACCGCGGTTTCATTATCTGCGGAGCAGGGACCAATAATTAATATAAAACGATCATCTTTTCCTTCAAAAACATCTCTGATCATCTGGTCCCGTTGGGTTTTTATTTTTTTGCCGGCTTCAGACAGCGGCATCATTTTTAAAATCTCACGGGGTGACGGAATTTCCTGGATTAACTCAAAACTCATTTATTACTCCCTTTAAAACTATTTTTTCGATATCTATCACCGATCTGGTTTTTCTTCGCCAATTCACCCTGGCGGTTAAATCGGTATTCTTTTTATTTGTATTTATTATAGAGATTATTGTTCCACCTGACAAGACTTATTATTGATCCCCAACTCTTCACGGATGGTTGGGATTTCTCCCGCCTTTTTATGACTTTTATTGGCCAACACAACTGAAACCCTGAATACCTGATCATCCTGTTCAAAACTTGCGTTGCCATCATACTTCTTCGCAATGGCCCGCACCGAAATGATACCAATACCCGATGCCTCAGCTCTTTTTTGTGAAAGGAAGACGCCGTTTTTTAATCGGATTTCGCCGTTAAAGCGATTGTCTACCGCAATATACAACTTGTTACCGATAAATCGGGATGACAGTTTTATGGTTTTTTCGCCAACGGTGATGCACCGACTGGCTTCCAGGGCATTTTCCAGGACATTCCCAAAAACCACGCATAAATCAGTTTCATCGATTTCCAAATCCTGGGGCACCATCGTTTCAATGGTAAAATTAATGCCTTCAAGCTTGCAGATATTGGCATAATAGCCTAATATGGCATTGACAGCATCGTTGCTACAGTACAGAATGTCCGAAATATTCAATCGGTTTCCCAGCAGTTCGTAAATATAACTCTCAACTTTTTCACTGTTCTGCTGTTTGATCAATCCTAGCACGGTGTTTAAATGATGCCTCAAATCATGTTCACCTTTTCGGGTCTCTTCAATACATTCGCCAAACTTTTTATAATATTCAGACTGAAACAGCAGCTGCTGTTTGATGACCTCATTGCTTTCAGCCAGAATAATATTCTTTTCTGATTGTTCCAACATTTCGATTACCACATAATAAATCAGGTAAAATCCTAAAAAAGAGACCAGATTAAAGACTAAAAATTGCCATTGGGCAATCAGATTCGCATTCATGGCTCCAAATGCCAGACTGATAATGTAGTATACCAGCGGAATAATCCACAGATATCCCCAGGCTTTATTATGTGTCTGCATGACATGGGCGATTTTTCTTCTAAAAAAAATCCATATCAATGGATAGGTAATCATCAAAACCAGACATTGAAACAGGTTAAAGTAAAATGAAAAAGAGGTCTGGACATAAACCCGATGCAATCCATAGGTCAGGTATGAAACCTCAAAGAACTTGGCCATGCTGACGATAAAATCAGCATAACTTTTGACCAGAAAGGCGATAAATACCAGTTTTGATGGTTTTCCCCTAACCATCGCAGTATATACCCCAACATACAGAATCAGAAAAAAAACGCTGTGAAAAAAACGCAGACTGTTCCACTCCGGCACCATTTCAATGATCAAGATCACTGAAACAATATTCAGGAGCATACACACGATTCCGACGGTAATCACAGTCTTTTTCGAATAGCGAAGCTGGTTCCAGACCGGAATAAAGACCAGAATAAAATAGGGAACGATCGAAAGGCTGATCCCCCAGACAATGTTCAGGTTATTACTAAACACCAGCTTCACCCCTGACTTTTGTAAACACATAGTCCAGATACTGCTGCCGGACGGCCACACTGTTACTTCTTGGAATCCCCACCGTGTCGCCGTTTTTCATGATGAAATCGACGGTGGTATAATCTTCCACAAAATTCATGTTAATGATGCTGCAACGGTGGCAGCGTAAAAAGGGAGCCCCTCCCAGTTGATTTTCCAGCTGCGATAAGGGCAGATAGGTTTTTATTTCCTCACTGGTGGTATGAATGACGGATATCTTATTGAAGACCTCCACATAAATAATATCTTTCAGCCGCAAGGCGACTTCCAGTTTTCCAACGGGAATTCGAATCGCTTTCATGTCCTCTGCCAACATTGTCAGGCATCGGTCTAATGCTTCAAATATTTTTTCTTCAGC
>PGZR01000186.1 GCA_002841405.1 Firmicutes bacterium HGW-Firmicutes-4
GTTTCCTGTATGCTTTTTTTAATTTATACAACCCCGGTGATGCAGATTGCCGGAGTCATGAAAAAAGCCCATATCAGCAATACTTTTTTAGAAATATTTATTTTAACTTATCGCTTCATCTTTGATTACTGGGATAAAATTAAACTCATGGCAACCGCCCAGGAACTGCGGTTTGGCTATCGTAATTTAAGAGTCGCGATCCAATCCATCGCAATGATGTTAAGCAATTTATTTCTCATGGCCATCCAGAGCTACGAGGAGATGACAAAAACCCTGGAATTAAAACAATATCAGGGAGACTTTCATGTAAGCTATCGGAAAGGTCTTAAAAATGATTAAAACAGAAAATTTAACTTATCAATATCCGGACGGCACCACCGCCCTCAAAAGTGTGTCGATTGACGGAACCAGGGGTAATTGCATCGCCCTGATCGGAGAAAACGGGGCTGGAAAATCGACCTTGATGTCGGCCCTGATTGGCTTGATCAAGCCCACCGAGGGAACCGTTTTTTTTAAGGAAGAACCCTTATCTTATAAGAAAAAAAATCTCTATGAATTTCGCAAATCGATTGGGCTGGTGATCCAGGAATCGGATAAGCAGGTCTTTTATTCCGGAATCTATGATGATGTGGCCTTTGCCCTGCGAAACATGGGCATGGCAACGGAGGTCATTGATCAGCGGGTACAGGCAGCCATGGAAGCCACCGGAATCACGCTTTTAGCCGACCGGCCAGTCCATTATCTCAGTTATGGACAGAAAAAACGGGTGGCCATGGCCGGGGTTTTAGCCGTTGAACCGGAGATCATCCTGATGGATGAACCAACCCTGGGGCTGGACCCTAAAAGCAAGGCCGGGGTCAAAGCCATTATCAAAGGGGCTTTAGCCAAAGGCATCAAGATTATTTTATCCAGCCATGATATGGATTTTATTTATGAATTTTGCGATTATACCTATGTGCTCCATCATGGTGGCGTGCTGGTGGAAGGTGAAACCACCGCGGTTTTTAAAAACACTGAAGCCCTGGAAACCGCCAGTCTGGAACAGGCAACGATGACCCGATTGGAACAGTGTCTGGGGATTAAAGGGTTTCGCAGCATTGCCGCCCTGGAAGAAGCGATCAGGAATCAGAAAAAGGAGGTTCAAACGGATGAAACTGGTAGTAGCGGGAATTAATCATAAGGATACGCCTTTGGAAATTCGGGAAAAAGGGGCTTTTCTCCATCGCACCCTGAATGAAGCCATCCGGACTCTTTTAAATGAAAAGGAGATTGCCGAGGTGATCATTCTTTCGACCTGTAACCGCAGTGAGATCTACGTGTCGACCCGAAATATCGACGCGGCCGGGAAAATCTTAACCGATTTTTATCTCAGTGAAAAATCGGCCGAACTGGCGCCCTATCTTTTTGTCAAAAAAGAGCGGGAAGCGATGGTCCATCTCTATGAGGTGGTTACCGGTCTGGACTCCATGATTCTGGGGGAAGATCAGATTTTGGGCCAGGTCAAGGATGCCCTGGAAAAATCCCAGGCCGTCAAGGGCTGTGGTAAATACCTGACGAAAATGTTTCGCGAAGCGATAACCTTTACCAAAAAAGTGAAAACCGACTATAAAATATCGGAAACCCCCTTATCCTTAAGTTCGACCGCGGTGAAGCATATCAAACGGGAGTATCCTGAAGATTATGGGGATAAAAAAATACTGATCATCGGGTCCGGGAAAATGGGCGTGCTGGCGCTGCGCTATATGAAGGCGGAAGGCTTTCAGAATCCCTATATGACCAACCGGACCTTTCATAATATGCATGAATGCGAAGCGATTCATGAAAACGTCCAGATGATCCACTATGAAGACCGCTATGCGATCATTCCCGAGATGGATGTGATCATTACCGCCACCGCATCACCTCATGTTATTTTGAAGGCCGATGAAATGAAGCCGCTCCACAAACCGCTGACCATTATCGATTTAGCGCTGCCCCGGGATGTCGAAGAAGCGGTCGGCAATCTGGACAAGGTCGAACTGCTGACGATTGATGATTTTAAAAACATTATGGATGAAAAAATGGCTTATCGGGTCAAGATCGCCAAAAAAATAGCGGCCGAAATTCAGGATGAAATCGATGGACTGCTGTCCTGGGTGACCCACGCCAAGGTCGATAACATGGTTCGGGATTTGAACGAAACCTCCCGGCAACTGGCCGAGGAAACCATTGAAAACCTCTGTGGCCGCTTAAGTCTGACTGAAAAAGAAGAAGTGTATCTGGCCAAGGTGATCCGCTCCAAATTCCGGGAAATGGTGATGCCACCGATTAAACAGCTTAAGTCGCTGGAGTGTGAAGAGGAAATTATCGGCATCGAAAAAACCGTTACCTACCTGTTCCCGGGAATCCAGGACAAAAAACCATTGGAAGAGCAGAACCATGATGACACCGCTGTTATTTAACTTAAACCACAAAAAGGTACTGGTGGTTGGCGGCGGTAAGGTTGCGGCCAGACGAATTGTCACCTTATTGGAAAACGGCATGCAGGTGATCGCCGTGAGTCCTGATTTTTCTGAGGCGATCATTAGAACCGAGAATCATCAGCTGACTCTGATCAATGCCTGCTATCAAAAGGAACAGCTTGTTGATATCGATCTGGCAGTGGCGGCAACCGATAATCGCGAGTTGAATCAGCAAATCAAAATGGACTGCCAATCCCAAAAAATTTGGTGTAACCGGGTGGATGATCCGGATGATTCGGATTTCATTTTCCCCAGCGTCATTCGCCGGGGCGATTTAACCCTGTCGGTCTGCACCGAAGGGGCCAGTCCTTTTTTAACGAAGTGCATTGTCGACGAACTGGCCGACCGCTATGATGACAGTTACACTGAAAAAACAGCCTTACTGCGATTACTGCGTCAGGCCATTTTAGCTGGCGATGGGTCGCCGCACGAAAAATCCGCAAAACTTAAAGAATTGTCCCGATGTTCCAATGTGGAACTGAGGTCAAAACTAGGAAATAACT